>CAXSHC010000459.1:0-2018 GCA_964236745.1 uncultured Acetobacteraceae bacterium | reverse complement strand
GGCGACATGCCGCCGGAAGCGCAGACGCGTCTGTTGCGGGTGCTGCAGGAGGGCGAATTCACCACCGTGGGCGGGCGGCAGCCGATCAAGGCCAACGTGCGCATCATTGCCGCAACCCATCGCGACCTGCGGCAGCTGATCCGGGCCGGCACGTTCCGCGAGGACCTTTTCTACCGGCTGAACGTGGTGCCGATCCGGCTGCCGCCGCTGCGCGAGCGGGCGGAGGACATCCCGGTCCTGGCACGGCACTTCCTGGACAAGGTCCAGCAGACCGGGCTGCCGGGCAAGGTGCTGTCGGAGGAGGCGATCGAGCGGCTGCAGGCGCATCGCTGGCCTGGGAACGTGCGCGAGCTGGAGAACCTGATGCGTCGGTTGGCGGCGCTGTATCCGCAGGAGGTGATCTCGGCCGAGGTGGTGGCGGGTGAGCTGGCCGAGAATGCGGGATACGAGGACCCGGCGGTGGTGGCCAACGACCAGGAGCGGCTGGCCCAGGCGGTGGAGCGGCACATCCGCCAGTTCCTGGCCGCCAGCCGCGACGGGATGCCGATGCGCGACATCTACGACAAGGTGATCGCCGAAGTGGAGCGGCCGCTGATCCAGATGACGCTGGCGTCGACCAAGGGCAACCAGATCAAGGCCGCCGAACTGCTGGGCCTGAACCGCAACACCTTGCGCAAGAAGATACGCGACCTAGAGATCCCGGTCGTGCGCGGGATCGGCTGAGGGCGGCATGGGGGAGCTGGACGCCGGTGCGACCATGCTGAGGCCGGTTCGCGCGGAACGACGCGGCCGCTTCGGGCCGCCGGTGTTCGACGTCCTGCTCGGCAAGGTGTCGACGCTGATCATGGCGGCGATTGCGCTGGCGCTCGGCATCGCCACCTTCGCGGTGCTGTCGCGCGGCATGTCGCTGACCCGGCGCCCGCATGTCGAAGCGGGGCTGTTCATCAGCAACCTGGTGGTGCTGCTGCTGCTGGCGGCGGCCCTGGCGGGGCGGCTGGCGCGGGTGGTGGCGGAACGGCGGAGTGGCCTGGCGGGTGCCCGCCTGCACGTACGGCTGGTGGTGTTGTTCGGGGTGGTGGCGGTGGCGCCCACCATCGTGGTCGGCGTGTTCGCCGGGGTGTTTTTCCACCTGGGGATCCAGATCTGGTTCAACGACCGGGTGCGCACCGCGCTGGACGAGGCGGTGCAGGCGAGCCAGGGCTACCTGCTGGAGCACAACAACAACATACGCGCCGACGCGGTGTCGATGGCCAACGACCTGAGCCAGGCGACCACGCTGCAATACGTGGACCCGCAGGCGTTGCAGCAGGCGCTGATCGACGAGAAGAACACGCGCGGCCTCAACGAGGCGGCGATCTATGACCCGCGCTCTAACCAGGTGGTGGTGTCGACCAGCCTGCTCGGCGTGATCGGCGTCGCGGTGCCGCCGCAGTCGGTGACCATGCTGGCGCGCTCGGGCGAGGTGCCGATCCTGGACAGCGCCGATGGGCAAACGGTGAGTGCCGTCGCCGGGATCGACGGGCCGGATCCGGGTCTGTTGTTGCTGATCAGCCGGCCGGTGGACCCCGTGATCCTGGAGCACATGCGCCGCACCCAGGCGGTGGTCGCCGACTACAACCGGCTCGACAGGAACCGGTCGGTGCTTCAGCTCACCTTTGTGATGATCTTCGCGCTGGTGGCGCTGCTGGTGCTGGCGGCGGCGGCGCTGATCGGGCTGGTGCTGGCGAACCAGATCGCAAGGCCGGTCGGGCTGCTGATCCTGGCGGCCGAGCGGGTGAGCGGCGGCGACCTGGCGGTGCGTGTGCCGGAAGCCGAGCGCGACCACGAGCTGGGGGGCTTGTCCCGCGCGTTCAATCGCATGACCAACCAGTTGTCTGCCCAGCGACGCGAGCTGATGGCGGCGTATGGCCAGATCAACGAGCGCCGACGCTTCACCGAAGCGGTGCTGTCGGGGGTGTCAGCCGGCGTGATCGGACTGGATGCGGAGCAGCGGGTGGAGCTGCCCAACCGCGCCGCCA
>CAXSHC010000458.1:794-2019 GCA_964236745.1 uncultured Acetobacteraceae bacterium | reverse complement strand
CGTCGCCGTTGATGGCGAGATACGACGGGCGACCATCCGACACCTTGGGCATGAACGACCACTTGAGCCCGGTCGGGAAGCCGGCGCCGCCACGACCGCGCAGGTTGGACGCCTTCATCTCGGCAACGATGGCGTCGCGTCCGCGCGCCAGGATGGCGCCGGTGCCGTCCCAGTCGCCCCGCGCCTTCGCGCCAGCCAGGCGCCACTCGTTCTGGCCATACAGGTTGGTAAAAATACGGTCCTTGTCGCTCAGCATCGCGTGCTCACACCGTGTCCGGCTTGTTTCCCGGCTGGCCGTCGGCCGAACGTTCGCCGACTTCCTCCAGCAGGGTGGTGCGCCCGCCGACGGGCGCGGAATTGTATCGGTCGATCTGCGGCCCGCGCTCGGGCTTCTCGCCGCGTTTCAGCGCTTCCAGCAGCAGGCGGGTGCGCTCGCCGTCGAGATCCTCGTAATAGTCGTCGTTCACCTGCATCATCGGCGCGTTGACGCAGGCACCCAGGCATTCGACCTCGGTCAGGGTGAACATCCCGTCGGCGCTCATCTCCTCGAACTTCGAAACGCCAGCAACCGCCTTGCAGGCCGCGACCACCTCGTCCGAGCCGCGCAGCCAGCAAGGCGTGGTGGTGCAGATCTGCAGGTGGAAGCGCCCCACCGGTTGTATGTTGAACATCAGGTAGAAGGTGGCGACCTCATACACCCGGATCGGCGGCATGGTGAGCCGCTTGGCAACGGCGTCCATCGCCACGCGCGGCACCCAGGCAAAGCCGGTTTGCCGGCGCATCTGATCCTGCACCAGATACAGCAACGGCATCACGCCGCTCGCCTGCCGCCCTTCCGGATACTTGGCAAGCGCCTTGGTGATCTCAGCCTCGCTCTGCACGTCGAACGTGAAGCTGCTCGGCTGCTCGTGCGACGACGGGGCCGGCGCGTGACCAGGGCTGCCGTGACCGATATTCTCTGCGGACGCGTGACCGGACATGATGTGCTACCTGTCGATCTCGCCGAACACGAGGTCGAGCGATCCGATGATCGCGACCGTGTCGGCCAGCATGTGTCGCCTGGACAGCTCGTCGATCGCCTGCAGGTGCGCAAAGCCGGTCGACCGGATCTTGCAGCGATATGGCCGGTTGCTGCCGTCGGCGATCAGGTACACCCCGAACTCACCCTTGGGCGTCTCCACCACCGTGTAGGTGGCGCCCGACGGCACGTGGTAGCCCTCGGTGT
>CAXSHC010000458.1:0-784 GCA_964236745.1 uncultured Acetobacteraceae bacterium | reverse complement strand
TGGATCAGCGCTTCCATCGAGCGCTTCATCTCGCGCCGCGGCGGCGGCGATATCTTGGTGTCCTGGATCTTCACCGGTCCCGGCTGCATCTGCGCCAGGCACTGCTCGACGATCCGCACGCTTTCGCGCATCTCGGCCACCCGGATCAGGTAGCGGTCATAGCAGTCCCCGTTGCGCGCCACGGGCACGTTGAACTCGACCTTGTCGTACATATCGTAGGGTTGCGACCGGCGCAGGTCCCACGGCACGCCCGAGGCGCGCAGGTTAGGCCCGCTCCAGCCCCAATCCAACGCCTGCTCGCTGGTGAACACGCCGATGCCAACGGTGCGCTGCTTCCAGATCCGGTTGCCGGTCAGCATCGCCTCGAGCCTGTCGACGAAGCTTGGAAACTCGCTGGCCCAGGCAGCGATGCGGTCGGTAAGGCCAGGCGGCAGATCCTTGGCCACTCCGCCGGGCCGGAAATAGTTCGCGTGGTAGCGGGCACCCGACGCCGCCTCGTAGAACTCGAGCAGCTTCTCGCGCTCCTCGTAGCCCCAGAGTGCCGGCGTCAGCGCGCCGGCATCGAGCCCGAACGAGGTCACGCTGAGCAGGTGGTTCAGCACGCGGGTGATCTCGGCGAACATGGTCCGGATCCACTTGGCGCGGTCCGGGGCCTCTATGCCGAGCAGCTTCTCGGTCGCCAGCGCGAAGGCGTGCTCCTCGCACATGGGTGACACGTAGTCGAGCCGATCGAAATACGGCAGCGCCTGCAGGTAGGTCTTGTGCTCGATCAGCTTCTCGGTGC
>CAXSHC010000457.1:0-2021 GCA_964236745.1 uncultured Acetobacteraceae bacterium | reverse complement strand
AGCCAAGGAGCGAGGATCATGGCCAACACCGATGCGGCGCAGTCGGGACGCTTCACCCTGGGCGGGGATCTGCCCGTCACCCGGCTAGGCTTCGGGGCGATGCGGATCACCGGTGCCGGGATCTGGGGACCGCCCGCCGATTTGGACGCCGCGCGGCGAACGCTGCGTCGCGCGGTGGAGCTCAGCATCGATCTGGTCGACACCGCGGACAGCTACGGGCCGTTCGTGAGCGAGGACCTGATCGCCGAGGTGCTCAAGCCGTACAAGGGCCTGGTGATCGCCACCAAGGGCGGCCTGACCCGGCACGGCCCGAACATCTGGCGCCCGGTCGGCAGGCCGGAATACCTGAGGCAGTGCGTGCTGATGAGCCTGCGCCGGCTCGGGATCGAGCGGATCGACCTGTGGCAGCTGCACCGGGTCGACCCGCTGGTGCCGGCGGATGAGCAGTTCGGCGAGATCGCGCGCATGCAGGCGGAAGGGCTGATCCGGCACGTGGGCCTGAGCGAGGTGGACGTTTCCACCATCGAGGCGGCCGGCAGGCACTTCCCGGTGGTGAGCGTGCAGAACCGGTTCAACCTGGTGGACCGCAAGAGCGAGGCGGTGCTGGAGCACTGCCAGGCGCACGGCATCGGCTTCATCCCCTGGGCGCCGCTGGCCGGCGGCAGCCTGGCGCGCGATGGCTCCGCGCTGACCGAGATCGCCGGACGACGTGGTGCCTCGCCCGGGCAGGTGGCGCTGGCCTGGATGCTGCGTCGCTCGCCCGCCATGCTGCCGATCCCCGGCACCGGCAGCCCGTCGCACCTGGAGGAGAACGTCGCCGGGGCGGCGCTGGTGCTGGACGACGCCGAGGCATCGGCGCTGGATGCCCAGGGCAGGGCGGCCTCCCAGGCCGGCTGACCCGGGAAGCCGTCCTGCCGGTGATGCGCAGCGCGCCCCGCGCGAAGGGGCGACGGCCGCACGCGCCGGTGATAAGAACCGGGCATGAACGGCCCCACCGATCGCCCGTCCGGACCACGCTTGACGGCCGGGCGACCCCTTGCCGCGAGCGCACCTGCAACCGTCGCCGGTTCCGGCCGTCCGGGACCGGGCGGCTTCGGGCCGCGCGGCCCTGGCCCCGGCCCTGGCCGACCGCGCTTCCGTGTCGTGCGCACCCTGGCCGGCGCCCTGCTGGCTGTGGCGCTGCTGGGCGGCGGTACCGCGTCGCTGGTGGTATGGCGCAAGTACGAGCTGCTTACCGCCGACCTGCCCACCGTGGGGGTGCTGCGCACCTACCAGCCGCCGGTGATGAGCCGGATCTATGCTGGCGACGGGCGGGTGATCGCCGAGCTCGCCGCGGAGCGGCGCTTGTTTGTTCCCTACAGCGCCATCCCGGACAAGGTGAAGGCGGCGTTCCTGTCGGCCGAGGACCAGAACTTCTACACCCATGGCGGCGTGGACCCCCTGGCGATCCTGCGCGCCGCCGTCACCGATCTCGAAACCTTCCACAAGCGGCGCCCGATCGGCGCCTCCACCATCACCCAGCAGGTGGCGCGCATCATGCTGCTGGGCTCCAACGCCCGCACCTTTGACCGCAAGGCCAAGGAAGCGATCCTGGCGATCCGCATCGAGCAGACCCTGAGCAAGGAGCGGATCCTCGAGATCTACCTGAACGAGATCTATCTCGGCGCCGGCGCCTACGGCATCACGGCGGCGGCGCAGACCTACTTCAACAAGCCGCTCGATCAGCTCGACGCAGCCGAGGCGGCGTTCCTGGGCGCGCTGCCGAAGTCGCCGACCAACTACAACCCGTATCGCTTTCCCGACGCCGCCAAGAACCGGCGCGACTGGGTGCTGGACCGCATGGCCGACACCCATGCCATTACGGTGGCGGACGCGCAGGCCGCCAAGGCCGAGCCGCTGGTGCCGACCGCCTTCACCCGTCCCGGCCCGGTGCCGGGCTCGGAATGGTTCTCCGAGGAGGTGCGCCGGGAGCTGATCGACCGCTACGGCCAGAACCAGACCATGCAGGGCGGGCTGGTGGT
>CAXSHC010000456.1:0-2026 GCA_964236745.1 uncultured Acetobacteraceae bacterium | reverse complement strand
GCGCTTCCTCCGCTTCCCACGTCAGGATAACGTCACGACTCTCCGGGACCAAACAGTCCGCTATCTGGACGTGACTCGTAGCACCTGAATGACCGCATCGGAGCGCTCAGCGGCCTCTACCTTGGTTGTGACTTTGGCGGTCTGACTGCCATACTCACCCTGCGGCTCCCGTAGCAGCCTTGCGCCCTTCGGGGCCGTAGGGCTCCTCAAGCAGGGTCTGCGCCTCGGGGAGTGTCCGTATGGGCAAGCCGCGAAGGCTTACAGTCAGGCAGATCGTCGCGCTTCTGGGCGCGGTGGCCGGGGTACTCCAGGCGGTTGCCACCGTCCTGAAGTACCTGCCGAACCTGTAGGCTGCCTTGGGAGGGGGGTTATCTTCACGGCTGGCCCCCCAACCATGCCGAGAGTGTGGACGTCACGGGAGTCGTTTTCAAGCGTCACGTCGCGACCGCCTTGCCGGCTCGTTCTCAGGAAGCGGGCCTTACCGTCCGAACGTTCGGAACGCGACGCAGGGCATTCCCTAGCCGCAAACCCACGGGCCTGCGCTCCAGCCGGAGCCGCTGCCAGAGCGCGACAACCGGCAGGCACGGATAGTGCAGGAACCACGTCCTCCAGGCACCCAGAGGAGCCCGCACGGTGCGACGCAGATCCTTCATCGCCGCCCTTCCCGCCGCCGCCGTCCTGCCCGTGTCCCGTGCCGCCGCCGGGCCGGCGCCCCAGCCCGGCGCCCCGGGCGCCACCACCAGCGCGCCCGGCCAGGGCGGCGCGCCCCCGGCCGTGCCTTCTTCCGCGGCCACCCCGCTGCCCGGGTTCCAGCCTCCCGGCGCCGACCGCTTCGCCCGGCCGGACGTGCATGCCGGCGACCGGCCGTTCGGGGCGAGCTTCGCCACCCGTTCCGCGGCCATGGGCCGCAACGGCGCCGCCGGCACCGCGCACCCGATCGCCACCCAGGTCGCGATCGAGACCCTCAAGCGCGGCGGCTCGGCGGTGGACGCCGCGGTGGCGGCCAACGCGGCGCTGGGCTTCCTGGAGCCCACCTCCTCCGGGCTCGGCGGCGACTGCTACGCCATGGTGTGGGACCCGTCGCAGAACCGCGTGGTGGGGCTGGCCGGCTCCGGCGCCAGCCCGCGCGCCTTGAGCCTCGACACCGTCCGGCAGCACGCCCGCAACGGCGCGCTGCCGCCGCTCGGCGCCGTCACGGTGTCGGTGCCGGGGGCACTCGATGCCTGGTGGACGCTGCACGGGCGCTACGGGCGCCTGCCCTGGCGCACCCTGTTCGAGCCCGCGATCGCGCTCGCCACCGACGGCGTGCCGCTGCCGCAGATCATCGGCAACTACATCTACCGCAACCTGCGCGCCTTCGTGCGGCCGGGCTCCGGGGTGGAGGAAACCGCCAACGCGCTCCGCACCTACGCGCCCGGCGGCCAGGCACCGCGCGAGGGCGACGTGTTCCGCAACCCCGACCTCGCCCGCACCTACCGCGCCATCGCCGATGGCGGCCGCGACGCGTTCTATGACGGGCCGATCGCCGACACCATCGAGCGCTACTTCCGGCGCATCGGCGGCTGGATGACGCGCGACGACCTGCGCCGGCACCATTCGGAATGGAACACCCCGCTCGCCACCACCTATCGCGGCGTCACCGTGCACGGCATGGCCGAGAACACGCAGGGTGCGGCCACCCTGCAGATGCTCAACATGCTGGAACACTTCGACCTGCGCGGCATGGGCTTCCAGTCGGCGGCGTCGCTGCAGGTGCAGATCGAGGCCAAGCGCCTGGCATACGAGGACCGTGCCCGTTACTACGCCGACCCGCACTTCGCCCGCGTGCCGTTCGAGTGGCTGGTGTCCAAGGAATACGCCGCCGAACGCGCCGCGTTGATCCGCCCCGACCGCATCAACACCGGGGTCAAACCGGGCGACGCGCCGAGCCACGGCGACACCACCTATTTCACCGTGTCCGACCGCGACAGCATGATGGTGTCGATGATCCAGTCCAACTTCCGCGGCATGGGCTCGGGCCTCGTGG
>CAXSHC010000455.1:1775-2026 GCA_964236745.1 uncultured Acetobacteraceae bacterium | reverse complement strand
CATCGTCGCCAACCGCGACCGCCAGCTGATCCACGACATGGACACGCTGCCGTTCGTGACCGACGTGTACCATCGCGACCTGCGCATCGAGGACTACTTCATCGGCTACCTGCAGCACCCGTACATCTCGATCTATTCGGGACGCGGCTGCAAGTCGCGCTGCACCTTCTGCCTGTGGCCGCAGACCGTGGGCGGCCACGTTTACCGCACGCGCTCCCCGGCCCACGTCGCGGCCGAGATCGCGCACGCGC
>CAXSHC010000455.1:1218-1765 GCA_964236745.1 uncultured Acetobacteraceae bacterium | reverse complement strand
GACGACACCTTCACCGACGACCTGCCGCGCGCCGAGGCGATCGCGAAGGAACTGGGCCGCCTCGGCGTCACTTGGTCGTGCAACGCCAAGGCCAACGTGCCGCGCGCCACGCTCAAGGTGCTGCGCGAGAACGGGCTGCGCCTGCTGCTGGTCGGCTACGAGAGCGGCAACCAGCAGATCCTGCACAACATCAAGAAGGGCATGCGCATCGAGGTCGCGAAGCAGTTCAGCAAGGACTGCCACGAGCTCGGCATCAAGGTCCACGGCACCTTCATCGTGGGCCTGCCGGGCGAGACCAGGGAAACGATCCAGGAAAGCATCGCCTTCGCCAAGGAGGTGAACCCGCACACCATGCAGGTCTCGCTGGCCGCCCCTTATCCCGGCACCTTCCTGCACAAGCAGGCGACCGAGAACGGCTGGCTCGACGCCGCCAACGCCGAGCTGATCGACGAGAACGGCGTGCAGATCGCGCCGCTGCACTACCCGCACCTCAGCCACACCGAGATCTTCGACAGCGTGGAGGTGTTCTACCGCAAGTTCTCCTTCC
>CAXSHC010000455.1:774-1208 GCA_964236745.1 uncultured Acetobacteraceae bacterium | reverse complement strand
GGCGCCGAAGATCGCCTCCATCGTCGGCGAGATGGTACGCTCGCCGCAGATGATGAAGCGGCGCCTGCGTGAGGGGGTCGAGTTCTTCCAGTTCCTGCGCGACCGCCACGCCGCCTGAGCCTGCAGGGGCGCGTTTGCCGTTGAAGCGCGCCCTGTTTTCCGCCGACGATTTCGGCCTGTCGCTGGCCGTCAATGAGGGGATCGAGCGGGCGCATCGCGAGGGTGTGCTGTCCACCGCCAGCCTGATGGTGGCGGGGGAAGCCGTGGGCGACGCCGTTGCGCGCGCACGGGGCCTGCCGGAGCTCCGGGTCGGGCTCCATCTAGTGACAATCGAGGGGCCGCCGGTGCTGCCGCAGGCCGAAATCCCGGCCCTCCTCGACCGGGACGCATCGTTCTCGCCCGACCAGCTGCGCCTGGGCCTTCGCTACGCCTTC
>CAXSHC010000455.1:0-764 GCA_964236745.1 uncultured Acetobacteraceae bacterium | reverse complement strand
AGCTGGCCCGCGAGATCGAGGCGCAATTCGTCGCCTTTGCCGCAACGGGGCTGCGCCTGGACCACGCCAACGCGCACAAGCACATGCACCTGCACCCGACCGTCGGCCGGATGCTTATACAGGTAGGGCTACGCCACGGGCTGCGGGCGCTGCGCGTTCCGTCGGAGTCCGCCCGCCTGCTCGGTGGAGCCGAAACAGCCGCGAGCGGTGCGTTACGGCTATGGACCCGGCTGCTGCGACGCCAGGCGCGCCGGGCCGGCCTCGCCGTTAACGACCACTGCTTCGGCCTCGCCTGGAGCGGCCATATGACGGCCGGCCGCGTCCAGCGCCTGATTATGCATCTGCCCGACGGATTCTCGGAAATCTACTTCCATCCCGCGTCCGGCCGCGACCGGCTCCTCGACCAACTGATGCCCAGCTACGAGCACGAGGCCGAGTTGGCGGCGCTGTGCGACCCCGGGCTGCCCGACCTGTTACGGCGGAGCGGCGTCGTACGGGCCACCTGGCACGACGCCTACGCCTGACCTCCGAACCTCAGTGGCTGGACTGACCGCCCTTCTTACCGGCGGCGGACGCGCGCTCCTTGTCGTTGGCGAAGTTGTTCGGATCCTTGTCCTTGCCGCTGGCAACCGTCTCCTGCGACACGCCCTTCTTGCCCTCTCCAGACTTGCCGGCTTCGGACTTGTGTTCCGTTTCGCTCTTGCTGGTCAGATCGTGTCCCGTGACGTGGTGTAGCAGCGTCACTGTGGCTGCCCTGGATGGGG
>CAXSHC010000454.1:0-2031 GCA_964236745.1 uncultured Acetobacteraceae bacterium | reverse complement strand
TGGAGCGGCTGGGCGACCGGCCGTTCGACCTTTCGCAGGGCTTCGCCACCATCGGCGACACCCTGCTGGGCGACATCGGCGGGTCGATGGGGCCGCTTTACGGCTCGTTCTTCACCGAGATGTCGGACACGATCGATGGTTCCGACGCGCTTGATCGCGACGGCTTCCTCCTGATGCTGCGCGCGGGCGAGGCGGCGATCGTCGATCTCGGCGAAGCCAAGGTCGGCGACAAGACGCTGATCGACGTGCTCACGCCGGCGCGCGAAGCGTTCGAGCGGGCGGCGGGCTCGGGCGAGGATTTCGCCGCCTGCCTCGCGACACTGCGCGGCGCGGCCGCAGACGGGCTGGAAGCCACGCGTGACCTCGTCGCCAGGCTCGGGCGGGCGAGCCGGCTCGGCGAGCGGTCGCGCGGCGTACTGGATGCCGGTGCCGCGTCCTGCGAGCTCATCCTCCGCACACTGGCGGATGGCCTGATCCAGCGTCTCGCCGGCCAGGCCGGCTGAAGCCAAAGATCCCAAGGAGCGTCCCATGGACAGCATCACTCCCAACAACGCGACGCCCACCGTCAGCCTTCCGGCGAAGATGACGGCGGTGGTCGCCTACGAGCCAGGCGACTACCGGCTGGAGGAGGTCGACGTGCCGCGTGCCGGCCCCGACGACATCATCATCGAGGTCGAGGCCTGCGGCATCTGCGCCAGCGACATCAAGACGTTCGGCGGCGCGCCGTCGTTCTGGGGCGACAACAAGGGCCAGGCTCGCTACGTCAAGGCGCCGATGATCCCCGGCCACGAGTTCCTCGGCCGCGCGGTGGAGGTGGGCGCCAACGTCCAGGCCGCCGGCAAGTACAAGGTCGGCGACCGGCTGATCTCGGAGCAGATCGTACCGTGCGAGCATTGCCGCTACTGCACGCGCGGCGAATACTGGATGTGCGAGCGCCACGACGTCTACGGGTTCCAGAACAACGTCAACGGCGGCATGGCCAAGTACATGCGCTTCCCCAAGGAAAGCCGCACGCACAAGGTGCCGGACCACATCCCGATGGAAAAGGCGGTGCTGGTCGAGCCGTACGCCTGCTCGGTGCACGCGGTGAACCGCGGCCTGATCCAGCTCGACGACGTGGTGGTGCTGTCCGGCGCCGGACCGCTCGGTCTCGGCATGGTGGGGGCGGCGCGCCTGAAGAACCCGTCGACGCTGATCGTGCTGGACGCCAAGGACGACCGTCTTGAGCTGGCCAAGAAGTTCGGCGCCGACATCGTCATGAACCCGTTCAAGGAGGACGTGGTCTCGAAGGTGAAGGCGCTCACCGACGGCTATGGCTGCGACGTGTACATCGAGGCCACCGGCCACGAGAGCAGCGTGACGCAGGGGCTGAACATGATCCGCAAGCTCGGCCGCTTCGTCGAGTTCTCGGTGTTCGGCCACGAGGTGACGGCGGACTGGTCGATCATCAGCGACCGCAAGCAACTCGACCTTTATGGCGCGCATCTGGGCCCGTACTGCTACCCGCTCACCATCGCCGCGATCGGCGACGGGCGCCTGCCGACCGAGGGCGTGGTGACGCACAAGCTGCCGTTGTCGCAGTTCAAGCAGGGCTTCGAGCTGATGAAGAAGGGCGACGGCTCGATCAAGATCGTGCTGATCCCTGAATGAGCAACGCAGCCGCCACCGCGAAAGCCAGGCCGGGTACCCGGCTCGCCGTCCTGTCGGGCGTGGTCGCGATCCTGGTGATCGCGATGGCGCTGGACACCAGGGTGGTGCGGATCGGATCGGCCGCCGACGTGCAGGACGACGTATTCTCGCCCACCTCCTACGGGAACAAGGAATTCCCGAAGGTGCGGGCGGCGGTGGAAGGTCGTGCGGTCGACGCCGCCACCCTGGCGGCTGCCCTGGCGAAGGACCCGGCGGCGGCGACCAAGCAGTACGCGGTGACATCCCTGTCCGGGCCGGAGTTCTCGGTGAAGTTCACCGGAAAGGCGAGCCAGGACGATTCCGGCGACACCGTCGTGGCGGTGCCGGGCGTGCCATCCTCCA
>CAXSHC010000453.1:0-2034 GCA_964236745.1 uncultured Acetobacteraceae bacterium | reverse complement strand
GGTTGGTGGTCGGCATGTTCGTCATGGACTGGGAGCTGAGCCTGATCGCGGCCCTGCTGTATCCGCTCGCCGCGGTGCCGATCGGGCGCATCGGCCGCAGGGTGCGGCGCGCGTCCGGCGGCATGCAGGAACAGATCGGCACCACCGCCACGCTGTTGAACGAAAGCTTCGCCCAGGCGCGCAGCGTGCGGGTTTACCGGCTGGAACAGGCTGAAACCCTGCGCGCCAACCGGTCCTTCGACATGCTGCACAACAGCCTGCTTCGCATCACGCGCGGCCGGGCGCGCGTCGACCCGGTGCTGGAGGTGCTGGGCGGCACCGCGGTGGCGGCGGTGCTTGGGTTCGCCGGCTGGCGCGCGGCCACCGGCGGCGCCACGCTCGGCAGCTTTTCCGGCTTTGTCGCCGCCCTGCTGATCGCCGCACGCCCGCTGCGTGCGCTGGGCTCGCTGAACGCGGCGGTGCAGGAAGGCCTGGCCGGGCTGGAGCGCATCTTCGGGGTGATCGACGAGCCTCCCGGCGTGGTCGAACGACCGACCGCGCGGCCGCTCCCGGCGGGGCGGGGCAGGCTGGTGTTCGAGGACGTCGCCTTCCGCTATCCGGACGGACGCGCGGGCCTGCGCAGCCTCAGCTTCGTGGCCGAGCCTGGCCTGACCGTGGCGCTGGTGGGCCCGTCCGGTGCCGGCAAGTCCACTGCTTTATCCCTCATTCCGCGCCTGCACGACGTGTCTGCGGGGCGCATCCTGCTGGACGGGATCGACCTGCGCGACCTGCGCCTCGCGGCACTCCGCGACGCTATCGCCTATGTCAGCCAGGACACGCTGTTGTTCGACACCACGGTGGCCGACAACATACGCATGGGCCGCACCGGGGCGGACGATGCCGCAATACATGACGCGGCGGCCGCCGCGGCCGCCGCGGACTTCATCCTGGCGCTGCCCGATGGCTTCGCCACCCGCGTCGGCCCTGGCGGCCAGCGCTTGTCGGGCGGGCAGCGGCAGCGCGTGGCGCTGGCGCGCGCGCTGCTGCGCGATCCTCGCCTGCTCCTGCTGGACGAGGCGACAAGCGCGCTCGACACCGAAAGCGAGGCAACGGTGCAGGAAGCGCTGGCACGGCTCAGGCGCGGGCGCACCACGGTCGTGGTCGCGCACCGGCTGTCGACGGTGCGCTCGGCCGACCTGGTGGTGGCGCTGTCCGATGGACAGGCGGTGGAGTGCGGCACCCATGCGGCGCTGGTGGAGCAGGACGGGCTCTATGCCCGGCTGGTGCGCAGTCAGGCCTTCGCCGTGGAATGAACCGGCGCCGGCAGGTGAGCACCGGGCCCGAAGCGTTGCTGCGCATGGTCATACACCATCCGGTCCAGCCGCGTGAGGTGGTCGAGCTCCGCCTCGATCTCTACGGTCATCGGCTCGCGTACGGTGGGACGGTAGGGCAGGAACGCGTTGCCCTCCGAATGTGCCAGGACGTTGACGCGCGGTGTATGCAGCGGCGGCACGAACCCGGTCAGGGCGCCGAAACGTGACAGGGTCTCGTCCAGCCGGTCCGACAGCCCGACCAGGTCGAGCGAATCAACCGCGTCGAGCGCGTCGCTCAGCGCTTCCTCCGGTTGTCCAGCTAGCCGGTCGCCATCGGGGGTGGCGTAGGAGCCGGTCAGGCGACGGACGTAAAGGTTGTCGATGTAGTTCAGGATCAGCGGATCGCGCGTGCGCAGGAATGCGAGCAGCCCGTTCTCCCGGGCGCAATGCACCGTCGGCGCCTGGTCTTCCTGGTTGGCCCGCCAGTAGTAGTAGAGCGACAGGATGCGGGCGCGTGGCTCGCGGAACACGCACAGGGTGAAGCACGGCGCCGCGCCCGGCACAGCCTGGCTCTCGAGCCGGCGCAACGACGGCAGGTCGTAGTGGCCCCACACCAGCGCCGCCCCGGCCTGCGCCCCGGCGGTCGCGTCCGGGAACGGTCGGCGCTCGTGCGGCGGGGCGTTGCGATCCGGATCGGGATCGATCTGCAGCGGGTGGAACTGCGCCGTGAGGGCATTCACCA
>CAXSHC010000452.1:0-2036 GCA_964236745.1 uncultured Acetobacteraceae bacterium | reverse complement strand
GCAGATCTCCACCCTGCTCTCGATCAAGACCGGCGGCTGCCCGGAGGACTGCGCTTATTGCCCGCAGGCCGCCTCGCACCAGAACCCGCTCAAGGCCACCCGCCTGATGGCGGTGGACGCCGTGCTGGCCGAAGCGCGCGCCGCCCGCGACGCCGGCGCCAGCCGCTTCTGCATGGGGGCCGCCTGGCGCAGCCCGAAGGACCACGACCTCGACACCGTGTGCGCCATGGTGGAGGGCGTGAAGGCGCTCGGCCTGGAGTCCTGCGTCACGCTCGGCATGCTCGACGGCGCCCAGGCCGCCCGCCTGCGCGACAGTGGGCTGGACTACTACAACCACAACCTGGACACCTCGCCCGAATTCTACGGCAGGGTCATCACCACGCGCACCTACCAGGACCGGCTCGACACCCTGGCGCACGTGCGCGACGCCGGCATCCACGTGTGCTGCGGCGGCATCATCGGCATGGGCGAAACCGTGGATGACCAGGCGGGACTGCTCGCCACCCTCGCCTGCTTGCCGAAGCACCCCGAAAGCGTGCCGATCAACATGCTGGTGCGGGTCGCCAACACGCCGCTCGCCGACGCCGACGCCGTGGACCCGATCGACTTCGTGCGCGTGATCGCCGCGGCGCGCATCGCCATGCCGGCGAGCCACGTGCGCCTGTCCGCCGGGCGCGAAGGCATGAGCGACGAGACCCAGGCGCTGTGCTTCCTCGCCGGCGCCAATTCGATCTTCTACGGCGACAAGCTGCTCACCACGCCCAACCCGGCCGAGAATCGCGACATTCGGCTGCTGCAACGCCTCGGCATGCGCCCCGTTTGATCCGTCCGGACGGTTGCGGCCGCCATCCGCCTGATCCCGTCCGCACCGGCACCGCTGGAGAAGGCACGCGATGAGCGACCCGACCGGAACTCGATCGCCGCACCTGAACGAGGAGGAACAGCAGCAGGCGTCCAGCAACGCCGTGGTGCGCTCGCTCGTGATCCACGAGGTGGTGCGCGAGCAGGGCCGGCAGGAGCTGGAACGCTCGGTCGGCAGCCTGTGCTGGTCCGGCCTCGGCGCCGGGCTGTCGATCGGCTTCTCGCTGGTGATGCAGGCGACGCTGCAGGCGGGACTGCCCGCGGCACCCTGGAGCCGGCTGGTCGACAGCTTCGGCTACAGCCTGGGCTTCCTGATCGTGGTGCTGGGCCAGCAGCAGCTTTTCACCGAGACCACCCTGACCGCCCTGATCCCCACCCTGACCAACCGCTCGCTATCATCCCTGATGGGCACCATGCGGGTGTGGGCGGTGGTTCTGCTGGCCAACCTGCTCGGCACCTGGATCTTCGGGGCGATCGTGGCTTATCCCGGCCTGTTCCCGCCCGGCACCGTTGCCGCCATGCAGTCCCTCGCCGCCGACACGATGGCGCACCCGTTCGGCCACACCGTGGTCACGGCGACCGCTGCCGGCTGGCTGATCGGGCTGATGATCTGGCTGCTTCCGGGCGGCGGCCCGTCCCGTCCGCTGATCATCATCCTGCTGACCTACGCGGTGTCGCTGTGCCACTTCCCGCACGTGATCGCCGGCTCCACCGACGCCGTGTTCGCCGTGGTGTCCGGCCATGCCAGCCTGTCCGGCTACCTGCTCCGGTTCCTGCTGCCGACCCTGATCGGCAACGTGATCGGCGGCACCGCCATGGTGGCGCTGCTGAACCACGCGCAGATCGCCGACGAGCTGAAGCGCCCGGACGGGAACACGGCCTGAGCGCTTCGGCGCGGTTGGGCGGCAAGTGGACAACCCGCCGCCTCGCAGGCCACCTTGCGGCCGCACCGGTCTGCCGGACCATCGACGGCGACGCAGCCCGCCGCCGGCTGCACGAGCGAAAGACATCCCATGACCGACCAGTTCGCGACCTACCCCAGCCTGCGCGACCGACGCGTGCTCGTCACCGGGGGTGCGTCCGGCATCGGCGCCTCCATCGTGCGGCATTTCGTTGAACAGGGCGCCCATATCGGCTTCCTCGACCGCGACGAGGGCGCTGCGGCCACGACCCTG
>CAXSHC010000451.1:0-2037 GCA_964236745.1 uncultured Acetobacteraceae bacterium | reverse complement strand
TCGGATGATGCTCTAGTCGACGGTGTCCGGCTCGCCATTGCCGCACGAAGTTCTCGATCTGGTTTTCGGGCATGGGACGTCCGAGCAGGTAGCCCTGCATCTCGTCGCATCCCTGCCCGGTCAGCATGGACAGCTGGGCCTGCGTCTCGATGCCCTCGGCGGTCACCTCGAGATCCAGCTTGTGGCTCATGGCGATGATCGCGTCGACAATGGTCCACGCGTTCCTGTCCGTCTCGATCTGGTTGATGAAGGAGCGGTCGATCTTGACCTTGTCGAACGGGAAGCTGTGCAGGTAGCCGAGGCTGGAGTAGCCAGTGCCGAAATCGTCCAGCACCACCCGGACGCCCAAGGCCCGCAGCTCGTTGAGCACCGCAAGGGCATGCACCGCATCCTCGATCAGCACGCCTTCGGTGACCTCGAGCTCAAGGCGCGAGGCGAGCAGGCCGGACTCGGCCAGCGCGTCCGCTACCAGTTCCGGCAACCTGCCGCGCTGGAACTGGGCGGGGGACAGGTTGACCGCGATGCGGCAGTCGTGCGGCCAAGCCGCCGCGGTGCGGCAGGCGGTGCGCAGTACCCACTCGCCGATCGGCAGGATCAGCCCGCATCGCTCGGCCAGCGGGATGAAATGGTCCGGCGGGATCTGGCCGCGCGTCGGATGCTGCCAGCGTATCAACGCCTCGAAGGCGATGATCCGGCCCCTGCCGTCGAACAAGGGCTGGTAGTGCAGCGACAGGGCACCGCTCGACAGGGCCGTGCGCAACTCGCGCTCGAGCTCGCGCCGCTCCTGCACCGCACGGTCCATGCCGGGCTCGAACAGGCAGAACTGGCCGCGGCCCCGGTCCTTGGCGCGGTAGAGGGCCGTGTCGGCGCACTTGAACAAGGTGGCGGTGGTCTGCCCGTCATCGGGAAAGAAGGAGATGCCGATGCTGGCGCCGATATGCGCGGATGCGCCGCCGAGGTCGAACGGCCGTCCCAGCACCTGCACCAGCCGCTCGGCCACCACCGAAGCGTGATCCGATCCGGCTCCGGTCTGCAGCACAACCACGAACTCGTCGCCGCCGATCCGCGCCACCAGGTCGCTGTCGCGGCATTCGTCCAGCAGGCGGGCGCCGACCTGGCGCAGCAGCAGGTCGCCGGTCACGTGGCCCAGCGTGTCGTTGACGGCCTTGAACCCGTCGAGATCCAGGCAGCAGACGGCAAGCCGGCTCTGCTTGCGCCGGGCCAGGCGCAGCGCTTGGTCGAGGGCCTGCTCCAGATGGCGCCGGTTGGGAAGGTCGGTCAGCGCATCGTGATGGGCCAGGTAGCGGATGCGCTCCTCCGCCGCACGCCGGTCGCGTATGTCGCGCAGTGCGGTCACCTCCGCCTGGCCGCCGGCATAATGGATCGGCCGAGACAGCATCTCGACCGGCAGGCTGATCCCGTCCCTGCCCTTGATCTCGATCTCGACCGGCATGCCCTCTTCCGCGTCGCCAACCGCCGCGTTCCAAGGCGTGTCGCTTTGGAGCCTGTCGCTTTGGGGCCGGTTGCCTTGGCGGTTGAGCAGAATGACCTGATCCACGCGCGTCTGCTTCAGTTCGGCCAGGCTGAACCCGGTCATGCGCAGGAAGCGGTCGTTGGCATCCAGGATCTGGGTCCCCCGGTGGATCAGGATGCCCTCGAAGCTGCTGTCAGCCAGATGCCGCACGCGCTCGATCTCGCGCCGGTCGCGCGCGGCCGCCCAGCCGTCGAGCAGCGTGCCGGACAGCACGAGCAGCAGGCCCATGGCGGCCTCGGCGACGAGAACGATCGCGACCGGGGAGGTGGCCAGGTCGTCCGGCTGGCTGCTCGCCGCGATCCACTGGTCGAAGGGGAGGATCGAGCCGAGCGAGCCCAGCGACAGGACCAGCATGGCGGCGGCCAGAAGCGCCACCGCCCTGATCCGCCGGGCCGGCCGGGCCATATCGCCGATCTCCCAAAAGGCGAACGCCGCCAGCATGGCGCCGAGGCCCATGGTTCCGAGCACATCCTTCAAGTCGTAGGCGAGCGCGAAGGGCGCCA
>CAXSHC010000450.1:0-2053 GCA_964236745.1 uncultured Acetobacteraceae bacterium | reverse complement strand
CAGGCTGTCGCGCGTGACCATCTCGTAGGACACGCCGTTCGGGATCGTGATCGTGATGAAGTGCTGGCCGGGCGGCATCTGGCCGCTGCCGCGCACCAGCTTTTCCAGCATGGCGGTCGAGTAGTGCTCCGAACTGTAGAGCACCGGGCTGCTTGCCGTGTTCCAGCGCCCCGGCGCCAGCTTGGATCCGTTAGCGTCGAAGATCGGGTAGTCGCCGTCTGGGTCGCCTATCCGGGTGCAGGTGAGGACGCGGTCGAGTCGCTGCGCCGTCATAAGCCTTGAACCGTCACAAGCGCCGGGTCATCACAAGCGTCAGGCCGTCAGGCCGTCAGGCAGCCGTGCCGTGCTTCAACCCGCCGAGGATCGCCTCCACCAGCGGTCGGCCCAGCTCAGTTGCCACCACCACGTCGACCGGCCTGCGTCCGTCGAGCAACGCGTGCGGCCGGAACAGGAAGTCGCGCGCCCCCTCCTCGGATTTCCAGACATCCACCGCGATCGCCCATACCGAGGCGAGCCGTGCCACCTTGGCGCCTTCCTCCGGCGACAACCGGGCGGTGGCCCGCCTGCGGCTGAGCGTCGCCTTGGGCACCATCCGGAACAGGAACCCATTGGTGTCGGTCGGCGAGACGGAGCGGGCGACCCGCTCCAGTGCCGCGATCGGCAGGCCCTGCTCGACCGCCACCATCAGGCCAATTGACGACATGGCCGGATCGAAGCCCAGCAGGACCGAGGGCAGGATGGCGGTCACGGGCTGCTCCTCGAACCAGATGGACCGGAATGTAGTTCCAACTGGTCCGGATGGCAAGAATGCCGAGCGGTGACGCTTGCTTCAGCCGCGCCCATGCGTCGGCGCGCCGACATTGGCGATCATCTCGCCGAACGGGCCGGCGTTGCGGGCCGGGCCGTAATTGTTGCCGGTGGTGGCCTTCAGCGGCAGCAGCGGGAACACCAGCTCGGCGAAGCGGTAGCATTCCTCCAAATGCGGGTAGCCGGACAGGATGAAGCGGTCGATGCCGAGCGCCATGTATTCCTTCATCCGCGCCGCCACCTGGTCCGGGCTGCCGACCAGCGCGGTGCCGGCGCCGCCACGCACCAAACCCACGCCTGCCCAAAGGTTGGGCGAGATCTCCAGCCCGTCCCGTCCGCCGCGATGCAGGCTGGCCATGCGCTGCTGCCCCACGCTGTCGAAGCGCGAGAACGCCGACTGCGCCTTGGCGATGTCCTCGTCGCTGACGTGGCGGATCAGCGCGTCGGCGGCAGCCCACGCCGCGTCGCTGGTTTCGCGCACGATCACGTGCAGCCGGATACCGAACGACAGGGTGCGGCCGCGCGCCGCCGCCAGCGCACGCACCGCCGCGATCTTCTCCCCCACCGCCGCCGGCGGCTCGCCCCAGGTGAGGTACACGTCGACATGCTCGGCCGCGACCTGCTGGCCGACCTCGGAGGAGCCGCCGAAATACAACGGCGGATAGGGCTGCTGCACCGGCGGATACAGCAGGCGGCCCCCCTTGCTGCTGAGATGCGTGCCGTCGAAGTCCACCGTCTCGCCCGCCATCAGGCGTCGCCACACGTGCAGGTACTCGTCGGTCGCCTCGTAGCGCGCAGTGTGGTCCAGGAACACGCCGTCGCCGGCGAGCTCGGCCGGATCGCCGCCGGTCACCACGTTGACCAGCAGCCGGCCGCCGGACAGCCGGTCAAAGGTCGCCGCCATGCGCGCCGTCATGGACGGCTCCGACAGCCCCGGCCGCACCGCCACCAGAAATCGCACCCGCTGCGTCAGCGGGATCATGGACGACGCCACCACCCAGGAATCCTCGCAGGACTTCCCCGTCGGCAGAAGCATGCCGAAGTAGCCCAGCTCGTCCGCCGCCCGCGCGATCTGGCTGAGGTAGTTCAGGGTGACGTGCCTGGCCCCCACCTGCGAGCCGAGGTGGCGTCCGTCGCCATGGGTCGGCAGGAACCACAACACGTCGGTATCGCGTGCGGCGTAGCCGTCGGGAACAAGGGTGTCGGTGGCCTGGATGGTGTCGGGGGGCACGGGCTGGCTCCGGAT
>CAXSHC010000449.1:0-2057 GCA_964236745.1 uncultured Acetobacteraceae bacterium | reverse complement strand
CTCCGGTGCCGCCGCTCACCGACATCGTGCAGCGCGACACGGTCCGGCTGATCCCGAGCGGCCGGTTGAAGCCCGCGGTGCTGGCACCCTTGGCATCCACGCCGGAAGCGCTGGACGACCTGGCGGCGCTGGAAGGGGTGACGAACGGCCGCATCCAGGCGTCGGAAAGCGGCCTGCCCGGGCTCGACCCACGCGAGCTGGTGTTCGGGCGCCCGAACGACAGCTTCGTCAACGCTGCCTTCGCCCATGTCCGGCCGGGCGGCAACCGCTTCAACGACGGACAACGCGGCGCCTGGTACTGCGGCTGGGACACGCAAACCTCCCTGGGCGAGGTCGCCTATCACCTGACCCGCGAGCTCGACGCGATCGGGCGCTACGACACGCAGGTCGACTATGCCGAGCTGATCGCCGACTTCATCGGCCCGTTCCACGACCTGCGCCGCGGCAGCGACGCGGACCGCAGGCCCGGCGGCGTGCTCGGCGAGGATACCGCCACCGCTTATCCTTCCGGCCAGGCGCTAGCCCGCCGCCTTCATGTGCTTGGCAGCAACGGCGTGATCTATCCCTCGGTGCGCCATCCCGGCGGTACCTGCCTCGCCGCCTTCCGGCCCAGCCTGGTGCAGAACCTGCGCCAGGGCGGGTTGTGGCGCCTGAGCTGGACCGGCAGCCGCATCCCGCGCATCAGCGAGCCCTGATCCGTCGGCCCCGGGTCCACCGACGCGGGTTCACCGACCCGGGTTCAGGCCGCGGCGTCGTCCCGCGCGGCCGCGTCGGCCTGGAAGCCGGCACCGTGCCGCTGCTGCCCGAACGGACACAGCTCCAGCAGCGGGCAGCGTCCGCAGGCGGGCGACCGGTGGAAGCAGCAGCGCTGCCCGTGCAGCATCAGCACCTCGTGGTTGTCGTAGATCTGCTGCGCGTCCCAGTCCTCTGGCAGCTGCGCCGCCAGCACGCGGTGCGAGGGGCCGACCGGAAGGTTGGCCGGGATCAGCCCGGTGCGTATCGCCACGCGGTGGTGGTGGCTGTCCACCGGCAGCGCCGGCAGCCGCAGGGTGCTGAAGCTGAGCACCGCAGCACTGGTCTTCGGACCGATCCCCGGCAGCCGTTCCAGCCAGGCGCGCGCCTCCAACACCGTCATGTCGGACAGGAAGTCGAGCGACAGGCTGCCGCGCTCCGCCTCGATGGCGCGCAGGATCGCCTGGATGCGCGGCGCCTTTTGTTCCGGCCAGGTGCAGCGGCCGATCGCCTGCTGCACCTCCGCCACCGGTGCCGCCGCCACCTCGGCCCAGTCCGGGAACCGGGCCCGCAGCGCCTTGAAGGCGGCGCCGCTGTCGGCGTTGCGCGTGCGGTGCGACAGCAGCGAGCTGACCATCTCGCTCAGCGGATCCAGCGCGTGGAAGTAGCTGATCGGGCAGCCATAGGCACGGCAAAGCCGGTGGTGGATCTCCAGCACCTTGTTCCTGAGGTCCATCGGCTCCATCCGGTTGCGGCGCGTCAGCCATCCCCGTCGACAGCGCCGCCACCGGGACCGGGTTCCGGAGCGGGCAGGGGTGAAAATCCTTGCCGCCGCCGGGCATGATCGCCACCTTGGCACCCATGTCGACCACCTTGCAGAAGACCTCCCGCAGGCCCGCCAAGGCCGACCGCGCCGCCCGGCCGGCCAACCTCGACACCGACATGTTCCAGCCCAAGCGACAGGCCGCCAAGCCGAAGACGCGGCAACTGAAGGTGGTGTCCCCCTACGAGCCCGCAGGCGACCAGCCGACCGCGATCCGCGAACTGGTAGCCGGCGTGGAGTCGGGCGAGCGCGACCAGGTGCTGCTCGGCGTCACCGGCTCGGGCAAGACCTTCACCATGGCCAAGGTGATCGAGGCGGTGCAGAAGCCGACCCTGATCCTGGCGCCGAACAAGACCCTGGCGGCCCAGCTCTACGGCGAGATGAAGCAGTTCTTTCCCGAGAACGCGGTGGAGTACTTCGTCTCGTACTACGACTACTACCAGCCCGAAGCCTATGTGCCGCGCTCCGACACCTCTATCGAGAAGGACAGCGCGATCAACGA
>CAXSHC010000448.1:0-2059 GCA_964236745.1 uncultured Acetobacteraceae bacterium | reverse complement strand
AGCCCTTCCACCACATGCAGCCGTCCGTCGAGGTAGCGGCTGTTCTCGATCTGGCCCATCAGGTCGCTGACCATCCAGCCGACCTTGCCGGCGAACACCAGGTCCGGCACCCGCTCCGGTCCCATCTCCTCCAGTAGCCGGCGCCACACCCGGAACAGCAGCAGGTGGTTCTTGCGCGCTTCCACCGTGGACACGAAAAGCACGTAGGGCCGCCCGTCGAGCACGCCGGCCAGCGCAGCCGGCAGGGGCCCGGCCTGGTCGCCCAGCTGGTCGGCCACGGCGCCGAAGCCGGTGCCGATTGGCACCGGCCGCACCGGCCGGCGAAGGAACACGTTGTCACGCGCGCACCACGACGACAGGTCGTCCGCGGTCGCCTGCGAGTTCGCGAACACCACGTCCGCCAGGGGCAGCACCGCGGTGTACCAGTCGCGATATACCCGCGCCGTGCCGCGATCGACCCATTCCGGTCTGCGCACCGGGATCACGTCGTGCAGCAGCACCGCCACGCGCAGGCCCAGCCGGCCGCGCGCATGCGCCGCCAGCTCGGCGTAGTCGAGCTCGAACCAGGGCGAGCCCAGCACCGCCAACACGTCGCCGCGGCGCGCGATGTCGGCCAGCCGGCGTGGCGGCGCTTCCGCCACCGGCTCGTTCTGGCCCGTCGCCGACCGCCGTGTCCGCACCGATGGCAGCCGCGCCATCCGGCGGCCGCTCTTCCGCATCCCGGCCAGCGCCACCTCCCCCGCCGCCCCTGCCAACGCCGCCGCCGCCTGCGCCTGCATCACGACGAACAGGACACCTGGCCGCCTGATCCGGTCCGGCAGGAAGCCGGCCGCGCGCTTCAACAGGCGTACGGGCAGGCGACGCCGGCGATCCGCTCCGCCCGCCGCGGCCGCAGGCTCCGCCGTGCGCTGCGGCAGCAACCCCGCCGCCGACGCCCTTGCCGAGACGGGCGCTGCTTCCGGCCGCGGCCGCCCCGGCTCGGCCGGACGGTCCGTGACGCGCCGGAACAACGCCGACAAGGCCGTCCAGTCCGCCTCGACGAAGCCACGCTCGGTTGTGGCGTGTCGCAGGAAGCCGATCCGGCCCGACATCGCCGGGTCCGCCATGGCCGCCCGGTAGATCTCGAAGCAGACGCGCTGGATCCCTGTCGGCCGGGCGTTGCGCTGCGCGAAGTGGAACAGGTCCTCGACGTCGAACCAGACACGCGGCCCGTCCACGCCACCGCCGCCGGCCGCCACCTCGTCACGCATGGGCCACGGCACCCCGCGCGACCGGCCGCTCCGCCGCCGCGAGCCCGTCCAGCAGCGCGTCCGCCGAGCGCGTCCACGATACCGGGACGAAGGAGCGCCGCACCTCCTGTTCCCAGCGGTGGAGGTCCTCCCGGTCGGCAAGCGTTCCGCCGATCACCCGCACCGCGTCATGGAGGTCCAGCGGGTCAAAGGTTCGCGTCAGGCCACCACCGGCTTCCGGCAGCGCGCTGTTGTTGGCGGTGATGCAGGGCTTGCCGGCCGACAGGCTTTCCGTCACCGGCAGGCCCCAGCCCTCGAACAGCGACGGCAGCACCGTGAACAGGCAGTTCTCGTAGAGCCGCATCAGAACCGCGTCGGACGGGTCCTCGACGATCAGCAGCTTGCCGTCGCAATAGTTGGTGTTGGTGATCTGCAGAAGCAGGTCCGACACCAGCCAGCCGATCCGACCTGCGAACACCAGGGTCGGCAGCTGCTCCGGCGACATGGTTTCGGCCAGGCGACGCCAGACCTGGAACAGAAGGGCGTGGTTCTTGCGCGCCTCGATGGTGGACACAAACAGCACGAAGCTGCCGGGCGCCGGCAGGGCATGGTCCGGCACCGGCTCGGCTGCCTCGCGCATCGCATGGAGCGAGGCCGGAAACCCGGTGCCGACGGGGATCGTGCGCACCGGTCTCGCGGCCGGCTTGTCCCGTTCGGCCAGAAGCGCTTCCACGTCCCGGGCGGTGGCATTCGAGATCGCGAACATCGCGTCCAGAAACGGAAGCACCCCGTCGAGCCAGGCGCCAAAGGTATCGACCAGGGTGTGGTGG
>CAXSHC010000447.1:0-2083 GCA_964236745.1 uncultured Acetobacteraceae bacterium | reverse complement strand
AAATTCCCTGCAATCCACCCCTACGTCATGCTGCCGCGCCAGCGGCGCCAGCCGGCCGTGGGAATGGCCGTGCAGGTTGAGCCAGCCGCGCCCCATGTTGTGCCAGGTGCGGAAGGCGTAGTGGCACAGCACCAGCCCGAAGCCATCCACCTCCAGCTCGACATAGGGCTGAACGCTTTGCCAAACCGAAAGGTCGCGTGTGCTGGCCGGGTCGTTGTTGCCGGTGATCAGGTGCTTGGTTCCCGCCAGGCCGGACAGCAGCGCTTCCACCCGGCCTGGCCTGGGGCCGACCGCGAAGTCACCGAGGTGCCATACCTCGTCCTCGGCGCCGACGGTCTCGTTCCAGTTTCGCTGCATCGCGTCGTCCATGGCGGCGACGGACGGAAACGGCCGGCGGTAGAGCCCGCGCGCGCCGCCGTGGCCGAAATGGGTGTCGGCGGTGAAGAACACCGCCAACGCGTGGTGCTCAGAAGCCGGCGACGGCGTGCGGCACGTAGTCGGCCTCGAGGCGCGCCACCTGCTCCGGGGTCAGGCGCACGTCCAATGCCGCCAGGGCATCCTGGAGGTGGTGCGGCTTGGAAGCGCCGATGATCGGCGACGTGATGCCGGGCTTGGCCAGCAGCCAAGCCAGCGCCACCGCGGCGCGCGAGGCGCCGATCGCTTCCGCTACCTCGCCCACCGCGTCAACCACGCGGGCGTCTGCCTCCTGGGTCGCGTCATACAGCTTGCGCGAGAACTGGTCGGTCTGCGCCCGTGCAGTGTCGCCGCTGCCGTTCGGACGGGCGAGCTTGCCGCGCGCGAGCGGGCTCCACGGGATCACGCCGATGCCCTCCTCCAGGCACAGGCCGAGCATCTCGCGCTCTTCCTCGCGGTAAAGCAGGTTCATGTGGTTCTGCATGGACACGAACCGGGTCCAGCCGTGCTGGTCGGCCAGCTGCAGGGCCTTGCCGAACTGCCAGGCATACATGGAGGAGGCGCCGATGTAGCGCGCCTTGCCGCTCTTCACCACGTCGTGCAGGGCTTCCAGCGTTTCCTCGATCGGCGTTTCGGCGTCGAAGCGGTGGATCTGGTACAGGTCGACGTAGTCGGTGCCGAGGCGCCGCAGGCTGTGGTCGATCTCGCTCAGGATCGCCTTGCGCGACAGGCCGCGCCCGTTCGGCCCCTCGCCCATCGGCCCGTGCACCTTTGTCGCCAGCACGATCTCGTCGCGTCGGGCGAACTCGTTCAGCGCACGGCCGACGATCTCCTCGCTGGAGCCGGCGGAATACACGTTGGCGGTGTCGAAGAAGTTGATCCCCGCTTCCAGCGCCTGCCGGATGAACGGCCGAGACTCTTCCTCGCCCAGGGTCCACTCGTGGTTGCCGCGGTTCGGCTCGCCATAGGTCATGCAGCCGAGGCAAAGCCGGGACACCTTGAGGCCGGTTCGACCGAGACGAACGTAGTCCATGATCGTGTTCCCTTCAGCGTGCGGCGCCGATCAGCGCCTTCATCCGTGTTACAACGCTCGGAAGCCCGTCCAGGATCGCTTGTCCGATCAGGAAGTGACCGATGTTGAGCTCCGCGATCGACGGGATCGCCGCGACCGGAACCACGTTGTCGTAGCTGAGGCCATGCCCGGCATGCACTTCCAGCCCGAGCGAGGCGGCCAGCGCCGCCCCGTCCCGCAGCCGTTGCAGCTCGCCCGGGCGGTTCCCGGCATAGGCACCGGTGTGCAGCTCCACCACCGGGGCGCCGAGCGCCGACGCCGCGCGGATCTGCGCCGGATCGGGGTCGATGAACAGCGACACGCGCATGCCGCCCGCGCGCAGGGCCGACACCACCGGACCAAGCATGCCGGCCTGGCCGGCCGCGTCGAGGCCGCCCTCGGTGGTCACCTCGGCGCGCCGTTCCGGCACGATGCAGGCGGCATGCGGCAACACGCGAAGCGCCACCCGCACCATCTCGTCGGTGGCCGCCATTTCCAGATTCACCGGCACCGCCAGCGCCGCGCGGATGCGGGCCACGTCGTCGTCGCGTATGTGCCGCCGGTCCTCGCGCAGGTGCAGGGTGATGCCGTCGGCGCCGGCCGTCACCGCCGCCAGCG
>CAXSHC010000446.1:0-2089 GCA_964236745.1 uncultured Acetobacteraceae bacterium | reverse complement strand
CGCTGGGCGGGATGTTCGTCCGGCGACGCAAGCAGGAGAACGCGCCGCCGCTGGGCGACACCACCGGGCGCGGCCTGCCGGAAACGCCGCCGAGCCCGCAGGCGGCACGCAAGGGCTTCGAGACCGAGGACATGAGCGGCGGGACGATGGGCCTGCTGACGATCGGCCTCGGGGTGTCGATCGGGATCGCGATCTGGCTGATGGTGATGATGCTGCACGGCTTCCAGGACCGACGCGACACGGCCCCGCCGCTGACCGCGCAGCAGCAGGCCGACCTGCTGCCGCCGCTACCGCGCCTGCAGCCGGCACCCTGGAACGACCTGGCGGACCAGGAACGCAGGCAGCTGGGCCGGCTCGACCGCTACGGCTGGACGGGGCCGCGGCACGACCGGGCGCGCATCCCGATCGGGATCGCGATGAGCCGCACCGTCGGGCAGTCGCTGGACGCCGCACCGGATCGCAGCCCGTGAACGGCAAGGACATCAACCCGGCCGACTTTCCGCTGGCGCTGTGGCCGCCATCGGCCTCGACGGAGGCGGTGCAGTCGGACCACCTGATCCTCGGCTTCACCGTGCTGACGCTGCTGCTGACGGTGCCGATCTTCCTGGCCATCACTTGGTTCGCGGTGCACTTCCGCGCCGGCAAGGACGTGCACCGCGAGTATTCGGACAAGCGCAACCGCATGCTGGAGGTGAGCTGGATGCTCATCCCGTTCCTGCTGACGCTGGTGTTCTTCTATTGGGGGGCCAAGCTGTTCGACATACACAAGCATCCGCCCGCCAATGCGCTCCGGATCGAGGCGATCGGCCGGCAATGGATGTGGAAGTTCCAGCATCCGGGCGGCCAGGCGGAGATCAACGACCTGCATGTGCCGAGCGGCGAGCCGGTGATGATCAACATGATTTCGCAGGACGTGATCCACTCGCTCTACCTGCCGGCGCTGCGCGTCCAGATGGAAACCCTGCCCGGGCGCTACACGCAGCTGTGGTTCACCGCCAACAAGACCGGCACGTTCCGGCTGTACTGCTCGGAATACTGCGGCACTGACCATTCGCGCATGGGCGGCCTGCTGACCATCATGAGCCCGGCCGACTACGCGCAGTGGCTGCGGCAGAGCGGCACGCAGATCTCGCTCGCCGAGCAGGGACGGGCCTTGTTCTCGTCGTATGGCTGCAGCGGCTGCCACGGCGCGGGCTCGGCCGTGCGGGCGCCGACGCTGGCCGGGCTTTACGGCAGCCCGGTGCCGATGCTGGCCGGCGGCACCATCACCGCCGATGCCGGCTACATCCACGACAAGATCCTGGACCCTGACCGCAACCTGATCGCCGGCTACAAGCAGGTCATGCCGGCCTTCAAGGGGGTGATCGGGGAGGACAGGATCGTGCTGCTCACCGCCTACATCAAGTCGCTCGCGCCGTCCCAGCAGGATCCGCAGCCGGACGGCCAGGCGGGACCGGAGAAAACGCCATGACGCCCCCGGACTCCCTTGTCGGCAACATCCAGTCCGCGCTGCGCGAGCCGCATCCGGGCCGCATCACCATCGACCGCGAGCCGGACTACCTGCACGACGAACACACGCTGCGCTCCTGGCTCACCACCACCGACCACAAGCGGATCGGCATCCTTTATCTCCTCAGCATCACCGCCTTCTTCATCATCGGCGCGGTGGCGGCAGGTCTGGTGCGGTTGTCGCTGGTGGTGCCGAACGGGCAGATCTTTTCCAACGACACCTACAACAGGCTGTTCACCATACACGGCGTGGTGATGGTGTGGTTCTTCCTGATCCCGTCGATCCCGGCCACGTTCGGCAACTTCATCATGCCGATCATGATCGGCGCCAAGGACGTGGCGTTTCCGCGCCTCAACCGCACCAGCTGGTACATCTTCGTCAGCGCCTCCCTGTTCACCCTGTTCACGGTGGTGGCGGGCGGGGTGGATACCGGCTGGACCTTCTATGCGCCGTTCTCCACCACATTCTCCAACACCTGGGTGGTGCCGGCGCTGCTCGGCGTGATCGTGGTGGGGTTCTCCTCCATCCTGACCGGGCTCAACTTCATCGTCACCATCCACACCATGCGCGCACCGGGCA
>CAXSHC010000445.1:783-2093 GCA_964236745.1 uncultured Acetobacteraceae bacterium | reverse complement strand
ATGGCGTCCTCCAGGTCGAGGTCGCGAACGGAATCGTGGTTGATGGTGACGCTCACCAGGCCGCGGTCGCGCGCCTCGGCGAGCAGCCGGACCACCCGGGTGCGGTGCACGCCCAGCCGGCGCGCCACCTCCTCCTGGGTCATGCCGCCGACATGGTACAGCCACGCCGCCCGGGCCAGGATCGCGGCGTCGGGTTCGTGCGCGAGATTAAGGGTCACCATCGCCGTTCCGCCGCAGGATTGACGGTTGACAAGTGTTGCGTGCGGCGATGATTGTCCACTCCGAAGCAAATGTCGTCCCGCGCATCAGATGTGCAGCATCCGGTGTGAACGAGGATGATGGGCGGGGAGCGGTCCGGGCAATGGCCTATGTGGTCGGCATCGATGGCGGAACGGAAAGCCTGCGGGCGACGCTGTTCGACTTAGTCGGACGCCGCGTTGCCTCGGCCTCATCCACCTATCCGACCCGCTTCTCGCCCGGCGCGCGCGCTGAGCAGGATCCCGAGAACTGGTGGCGGGCGCTCGGCCACGCGGTGCGGCAGGCGGTGTCGGAAAGCGGTGTCGCCACGCACGAGGTGGCGGCCCTGTGCGCCACCACCACCTGCTGCACGGTGGTGGCGCTGGACGCGCACGCGCGGCCGCTGCGCCCGGCGATCATCTGGATGGACGTGCGCGCCGGGGCGGAAGCCGACGCGGTGCTGGCCACCGGCGATCCGGCGCTGGCGATCAACGGCGCGGGGCAGGGACCGGTCTCGGCCGAGTGGATGATCCCCAAGGCGCTGTGGCTGGCCCGGCACGAGCCGGATACCTTTCGCGACGCGCACACGGTCTGCGAGTACCAGGACTTCCTCACCTGGCGGCTGACCGGGCGGCGTGCCGCCAGCCTCAACAACGCGTCCATACGCTGGCACTACCGCAGCGACGCCGGCGGCTGGCCGGACAGCCTGCTCGCCGCCCTCGACCTGGGCGAGCTGCGCGCGAAGTGGCCGGCGGAGGTGCTGGCGCCGGGCGCCGTGGTCGGACCGCTTTCCGCCGGCGCCGCCGAGCATCTCGGGCTGCCGGAAACGGTGCAGGTGGTGCAGGGCGGCGCCGACGCGCTGATCGGCATGATCGGGCTTGGCGTGGCACGGCCAGGGCAGCTAGCGCTGATCACCGGCTCGTCGCACCTGCAGTTCGCGGTGGGGGAAACGTCGGCGCACGTGCCGGGGCTGTGGGGCACCTACCGCGACGCGGTGTATCCGGGCCGCACCATCCTGGAAGGCGGGCAGACCTCCACCGGCTCCATCGTCGCGTGGCTGCGACGGCTGGGCA
>CAXSHC010000445.1:0-773 GCA_964236745.1 uncultured Acetobacteraceae bacterium | reverse complement strand
TGGAACCGGGTGCCGACGGGCTGCTGGTGCTGGATCATTTCCAGGGCAACCGCACCCCCTACACCGATCCGCTATCGCGCGGCGCCATCACCGGCTTGTCGCTGCACCACACCGCAGCCCACCTGTTCCGGGCCGTTCTGGAAGGCATCGGCTTCGGCACCCGCGCGATCGTCGCGCGCATGGCGGAAGCCGGCTCGGGTGCGGCCGAGATCACCGCAGGCGGGGGCGCCGCCCGCTCGGCGCTGTGGCTGCAGATCCATGCCGACACCGCCGGCCTGCCCGTGGTGGTGCCGGAGGTGGCGGAAGCGCCGTCGCTCGGCGCCGCGGTGCTGGCAGCGCACGGCGCGGGGCACTTCGCCTCCATCGACGACGGCATCGCTGCCATGGTCCGGCCCGGCCGACGCATCGAGCCGATCGCCGCCAACGTTCGACGCTACGACGAGATCTTTCACCGCTACGCGGCCCTCTACCCCGCCATGCGATCGCTCCGGGAGGCCGCAGCCCCATGACCCAGTCCACCAGCGCCATGTCCAGCGCCACGCCGAACACCAGGCTGCCGGAGTTCTACCGCACCATGCGACGCATACGCACCTTCGAGGAGCGCGTGGCGGAGCTGTATGCGCGCGGGCTGTCGGCCGGCTCCATGCTGCACCTGTCGATCGGCGAGGAGGGGGCGGCCGCCGGCGTGGCGGCGGCGATGCGGCCCGAGGACAGCTTCACCACGCATCATCGCGGCCACGGCATCTTCCTGGCGCGCGGCGCGGACCCCGCGC
>CAXSHC010000444.1:0-2095 GCA_964236745.1 uncultured Acetobacteraceae bacterium | reverse complement strand
CAAGGACGACCAGAAGCGCGCCGCCTACGACCGCTTCGGCCACGCCGCCTTCGAGGGCGGTGGGCCGGGTGCCGGCGGCTTCGACGCGGGCGACCTCGGCGACATCTTCGGCCAGATGTTCGGCGACATGATGGGCGGGCGCCGCGGCGGCGGACGCGCCCGCACCGGCAACGACATACGTGCCCAGGTCGAGATCAGCCTGGTCGAGGCGTTCGGCGGCATCAAGAAGTCGCTTCGCGTGCCGAGCCGGGTCACCTGCGACAACTGTTCCGGCACCGGCTCGGAGGACAAGAACCGGGGCGCCGAAACCTGTCCCACCTGCCATGGCGCCGGCAAGGTGCGGGCGCAGCAGGGGTTCTTCCTGGTCGAGCGCGGCTGCCCCACCTGCGGCGGCGCCGGCAAGGTGGTGCGCAACCCGTGCAAGGTGTGTCGCGGCGCCGGCACGGTGGAACGCGAGCGCCAGGTGTCGGTCGACATCCCGGCCGGCATCGAGGATGGCACCCGGCTGCGCGTGCAGGGCGAGGGCGAGGCGGGCCCGCAGGGCGTTCCGAACGGCGATCTTTACCTCCACGTGGGCGTGAAGCCGCACGAGATCTTCCAGCGCGACGGTTCCACGGTGGTGGTGCGGGTGCCGCTCAACATGGCCACCGCCGCCCTTGGCGGCCATGTCGAGGTCCCGGTGGTGGATGGCAGCCGTACCCGGCTCACGGTGCCGGCCGGCTCGCAGACCGGCGACCAGCACCGCCTGCGCAACAAGGGCTTCTCCGTGCTCCGCTCCGCCGCGCGCGGCGACATGTACGTGGTGTTCGCGGTGGAAACCCCGCGCCACCTGACCAAGCGGCAGCGCGAGCTTCTGGAGGAGTTCCAGTCGGAAGCAGGCGAGAACGACAAGAGCAACCCGGAAACCGAAGGGTTCTTCGGCCGCGTTCGCGACTTCTTCGAGGGCAGGGGATGAGGATCCGGTAGCAACTGCGTGAGCCCGGGCCGCCGCCTTGCCGATTTTGTTGAAACCGCTGCTGTCGGGGCCTAACGTTTTGTTGTCCGTGGTGACGTCCCCCCCCCACCCGTTCCACGGACAGGAAGTGGCGGCGCGATCCTCGTGGTCGCGTCGCCTTTTCTCGTGCGCATAGGCATCGCCGGGATCGACGGCCGCGTCGGCCGGCTTCTGGTCGAGGAGCTGACCGGAACGAATGCCGAGCTGATCGGCGGCAGCGTCAGGCCGGGTAGTGGCCGCGACGGTCCGGCTGGCGTTCCGGTGTTCGAGTGCATCGACGACCTGGCCCGCATCGCCGAGGTGGTGATCGACTTCACCCATGCCGACGCGGCACCCGTCCACGCGGTGGCGCTGGCGCAGGCGGGCGCCGCCTGGGTGCTCGGCACCACCGGGCTGTCGGACGGGGCGCAGGCGGCGGTGCGGCAGGCGTCGGCGCGGATCGCCGTGGTGCAGGCGGCCAACTTTTCGCCGGGGGTCGCCCTGGTCACCCGCCTCGCGGGGCTGATGGCGGCAGCCCTGGACGGGGCCGAGTATGACGCCGAGATCGTGGAGATGCACCACCGGCACAAGCTCGACGCGCCGTCCGGCACCGCCCTCGCCCTGGGCCGCGCCGTGGCCGAGGCGCGCGGGGTCGAGCTCGTGTCGGTGCGCGACAGCGGCCGCGACGGGTCCACCGGCCCGCGCCGCGCCGGCGCGATCGGCTTCGCCGCCCTGCGTGGCGGGCAGGTGGTGGGCGAGCACACCTTGTCCTTCACCGCCGGCTCCGAGCAGGTGTCCCTGACCCACCGCGCCTTCGACCGCCGCGTGTTCGCCGCCGGCGCGGTGCGCGCGGCATTCTGGACCGCCGGCCGCCCCGCTGGACTCTACGACATGGACCACGTGCTGGGCCTGCGCTGACCGGATCCGCCTCGTTCTTGACCCTGTGGGCGGTTTCCGCCAAACCCCCTCGAACAACGGCGGCCGCTTGTTCGAGGCGGCCCCGCGCCGTGGCGCGCCTGGCGCCGATGAGGAGCACCATGCGCAACAAGGGCGACTTCCTGTTCACGTCGGAATCGGTGTCCGAAGGCCATCCTGACAAGGTCGCCGACCGCATCAGCGACA
>CAXSHC010000443.1:0-2095 GCA_964236745.1 uncultured Acetobacteraceae bacterium | reverse complement strand
AGAAGGGGGCGCGGCCGGAGAACCGGCCCATCACCTTTGTCTACAACGGCGGCCCCGGCTCGGCGACGATCTGGCTGCACATGGGCGCGTTCGGGCCGCGCCGCATCGTCACCGCCGACAACGCCCACACCGACGCGGCACCGTACCGCTTGGTGGACAACGACGACAGCCTGCTGGACGCCACCGACCTCGTGTTCATCGACGCGCCCGGCACCGGCTTCGGCCGCATCGCCGGCAAGGACGCGGCGCACGAGTTCTACGGCACCGATCCCGATGCCTGGGCCTTCACCAGCTTCATCGCCCAGTTCCTGGGCCGCTTTGGCCGGTTCAACTCGCCCAAGTACCTGTTCGGCGAAAGCTACGGCACCACGCGCTCGGCGATCGTGGCGGCGATGCTGCAGCACGAGAAGAGCATCGACCTGAACGGGGTGATGCTGTTGTCGCAGATCCTGGACTACGACAACTCCATCGACGGGCCGCAGAACAACCCGAGCGTGGACCAGCCCTACGTGCTGGCGCTGCCGAGCTTCGCCGCCACCGCCTTCTACCACCACAAGCTCGCCAACCAGCCGCCGGACCTGCGCGCCTTTCTGACGGAAGTGGAGCACTTCGCGCTGGGCGACTACACCGCGGCGCTGCAGCAGGGTACCGCCTTGTCCGACGCCGACCGCGACCGCATCGCGGGGCGCCTGCACGACTACACCGGCCTGCCCGTGGACTACATCGTGAAGGCGAACCTGCGGGTGAACGGCGGCGAGTTCGAGCAAACCCTGCTCGGTGCCGGCGGTCTCGACACCGGCCGCCTGGACAGCCGCTTCTCAGGCCCGGCGATGGACCCGCTGTCGGAGCGGCCGGATTACGATCCGCAAGGAGCGGCGTTGTCGTCGGCCTACCTGTCGGCGTTCAACGACTACGTGCGACGCGTGCTGCACTACGGCGAGGGCGGTCCCACCGGCGAAGGCTGGACCGAGTACAAGCAGAGCGCCAACAACATACGCGACTGGAGCTTCACGCATCAGCCGCCGGACGCCGAACGCCCGGTGCGCGGGGTGCCGAACGTCCTGCCTGACCTGGCGACGGCGATGAAGTTCAACCCGAAGCTGAAGGTGCAGCTGAACCAGGGCTACTTCGACCTCGGCACGCCGTATTTCGAGGGGGTGTACGAGATGCGCCACCTGCCGATCCCGCGTTCGCTCGCCGGCAACGTCGAGATCCGGCAGTACCAGTCCGGCCACATGGTGTACGCGCACGAGGATTCGCTGCGTGAGTTGCACGACAACTCGGCCGACTTCATCCGACGCACCGACAACCTCCAGCCGCCTGCCGGGCAGCCGGCCGCCGGGCAGAAACCCTGAGGAAGCCCTGAAGGCTGCGGCGGCTTTGGGCTCCCTGCGGCGGCTCGGCGGCTCGCTGGCTTCGCACCAGCTGGCCTTGTCGATGCTGTTGCTGCTGGGCTGGATGCTGTTCGCAGGCGTCCGGGCGCCGGGGGACGCGTCCTACGACCTCGCCAACTACCACCTGTACGCGCCGTTCGCGCTGCTGCACGGCAGGCTCGGCCATGACCTCGCCCCGGCGCAGACTCAAGGCTACCTGCCGCCGCTGGGCGACCTGCCGTACTACCTGCTGAGCCGTCGCATCGCCAGCGTCCGGGCGCTGAACGCCCTGCTGGTGCTGCCCGAGGCAGTGGCGCTGGTCCTCGTGTTCCTGGTCGCGGTGGAGGCGACACGCGCCAGCACCGTGACCGAACGGCTGGTGCTGCTGGTGTCGGTGGTGATCGGCGGCACCGGGGCCGCCACCCATCCGGTGCTCGCCACCTCCATGAGCGACATGACGTCGTGCGCGCTGATCCTGGGCGCGATGCTGATGCTGCTGCGCCTGGACCACAGGCTGGCCGCCGCCCCGGCCTGGCGCATCGGGCTGGCCGGGCTGCTGGTCGGTGTGGGGCTGGGCCTGAAGCTGACCCTGGCCTATGCCGCCGCCGGCATGGCCGCGGGCCTGCTGTTCTGGACCGGGGTGCCGGTGCAGGCGCGGCTTCGTGCCGCGGTGCTGCTTTCGCTCGGCGTCGTGATCGGGATGGTCGGCTGCGACGGCTGGT
>CAXSHC010000442.1:0-2099 GCA_964236745.1 uncultured Acetobacteraceae bacterium | reverse complement strand
GCCCTCGATCGCCACGCAGGCGATGAACTGCTGGCCGAGCTTCGGCGTGTCGCCGCCCCACATCTCCTGCCCGCCGAGAACGGCGTCGAGGTAGCAGGCGCCCGGCGGGATGTTCAGCTCCAGAACCTCGCCCGTCAGGGCGAAATGCAGGTAGTTGACCAGCTCGTCGCGCAGGTGGTCGCGGCCATGCCGATCGGTGACGACATAGGAGCGCATCCGGTCCAGGCGCAGCGCGTCCCCGATGGCGTCCTCGAAGTCCGCGATGGCCTTTCGGAAGGCCAGAAGGATGCGATCCGCGGGGCTGGCCCGCTCCGTCACATCGTCATCATAGATCAGGTCCGCGACCTTGCTCTTGCGGCGCAGCGGCGGCGTGTACTGCACGATCAGCACATAGCGGTTCTCGAAGTGCATCCCCTCGCGCATGAACTGCCGGCGGCGTTCCTCGTCCACCAGGCGCGAGACGGGATCGGGGAAGCGCGACATCTCGGCGGGCGGGTAGGACGCTGCCGGCGTGCTGACTGCCTCGACCCACGTTGCCCAGCCCGCGCCGAAGCGGGCCAGCGCCGCGTTGACGCGCGACGTCAGGTGGTTCCGCTCGTGGTCGGTGCTGCTCTGGATGTCCGGTCCCTGGTAGTACCAGCCGGCCAGCAGCGAGCCATCCTTGCACTGCACGATGCCGTCCTCGAACAGCGCCGCCCAATTCAGCAGGTCGGCCAAGCCAGCCGCCGTGTCGCGGAAGCGCCGGAGCGAGAGCATCAGAGCATCCAATACAGAAGCACGGCCACGACGACGGCCAGGGTGACGTAGAAGCCACGGGACGACTTCTCCGCGTCGCGGTAGGGGCGCGAGCGGGCGGGGTAGTAGCCCCGGTATTTGATGTGCCGCGCATAGACCCGGCTCATCTGCGGGTCGGCCTTGGCGATCTGCCGGAAGATGCCGATGCAGCCGAACCAGATGGCGCCGGCGATCACCAGGGCGACCATGTTCTGCCCGCTGACCGCGAGGCTGGCGCACACGATCGCCATGATGAGCGTCGGTTCGCGCTCACCGCCCAAGAACAGCCTTGGGCGGTGCAGCACGCGAAAGAACGGGGTGTGCCGAAGGCTCAAACAATGGCCCCGGAGATGCCGAGCGAGGACGCCAGATTGGTGACGCCCACCAGGAAGGCAGCGACCAGCACCACCATGATGAGCCGGCGGATGAACTCGTTGACCTCGCCGCCGAACACCAGCGCCGCGCCGCAGGCCACCATGGCGAGCAGCGAGATAGTGAAGGCCACGGGGCCGGTGATGTCGTTGCGCAGGGTGGTCAGGGGCGCGTCCCACGGCAGGCTGCCGCCAGCGGTGGAGGCGTGTGCCAGGTTCGGGTGGCACGCCACCACGGCGAGAGCCGTGCCCCCGAGGACAGGCTTCCAGTTGTCACGCACGAGGGCACGAATTGTCCGCACAGGATTACTCCGCGTTGGAGAGTTGATAGGTCCCGTCGCCGGCAAGTCCGGTGACGGACACGACCTCTTTCACAAGACGGCCGGGCTGGTTGCTCGCCTTGGCGATGGACACGATCAGGTCCACGGCCTCGGCAATCAGCGCGCGCATGGGCGAGGGACTGGCTTCCGCGATCAGTTGCTCAATCCGCGTCAGCCCAGCGCGAGCCGCATTCTCATGGGTGTTGGCGTGGACGGTGCAGACCCCGCCCTCGTGGCCGGTGTTCCACGCCTTGAGCAGCGCCAGCGCCTCGCCGCCGCGGACCTCGCCCACGATGATCCGGTCCGGCCGCAGGCGCATGATGGTCTTGAGCAGCAGCAGCATCGAGACGTTGGCCGTCGCGCGCAGCACGACCTTGTTCTCGGAACTGCACTGCAGCTCCGACGTGTCCTCGATGATGGCCAGGCGGTGCCCGGCGGCAACCTCAGCCATGTGGGCGAGGATCGCGTTCGTGAGGGTGGTCTTGCCGGTGCCGGTGCCGCCCACCACGAGGATGTTGCGGCGCTCGACCACGGCCCGCTTGATCGCGGCGCACTGGCTCGGCGTCATGATGCCGGCCTCGACATACTGATCCAGCGTGAACACCGAAGCCGCCTTGAGGCGGATCGAGAACAC
>CAXSHC010000441.1:0-2112 GCA_964236745.1 uncultured Acetobacteraceae bacterium | reverse complement strand
GAGGGCAACTACGGCGCCGGAACGGTGGAGATCTGGGACCGCGGCACCTGGGAGCCGGTCGAGGCCGACGCCACCGCGGCGCTGCACAAGGGCGAGCTGAAGTTCCGGCTCCACGGCGAGCGCCTGCACGGCGGCTTCGTGCTGGTGCGGCTAAAGCCGCGCGGACGGGAGAAGGGCGAAGCCTGGCTGCTGATCAAGGAGCACGACGCGCACGAGCGGGAAGGCGCCGACGCGTCGGTGATGGAACAGGCCCCGCTCGGTGCCACGCCAGCCTCGCCGAAGCCGGCGCCGCAGTCCGAATCGAGCCCCCACTCCAAGCGGAGTGCTCAGGCCAAGCCAAGCCCTCAGGCCAAGCCAACCCCGCAGCCCAGGGGGAAGCGGGCCGCCGCTGGCGACGCGCCCCTGCCGGAAGCGCAGGCGCCACAGCTGGCGCAGCTCGTGCACGCCCCGCCTTCCGGCGAAGGTTGGATCAGCGAGGTGAAGTTCGACGGCTACCGCATGATCTGCCGCAAGCACGGGGACGCGGTGCGGATCATCACCCGCAACGGCCTGGACTGGACCGCACGCCTGCCGGCCCTGGCGGCGGCGGTGGAGGCGATGGCGCCGGAGCGGCTGATGCTGGACGGCGAACTGGTGGCGCTGGACCGCAAGGGCCTGTCCTCCTTCGCCCGCCTGCAGGACGCGTTCTCCACCGGCAAGACCGCCGCCCTGCGTTACTACGCGTTCGACCTGCTGCACCTGGACGGCACCGACTACCGGCCGCAGCCGTTATCCGCCCGCAGAAAGGCGCTGGAAGCGCTGATGCAGGCGGTGCCCGAGGACGGGCCGCTGCGCACCAGCGAGCAGCTCCACACCGACGCCGCCCGCGTGCGCCAAGAGGCCTGCGCGATCGGTCTCGAAGGCATCGTCTGCAAGCGCCTGGACGCGCCCTACCAGCCGGGCCGGGGCGGCGACTGGGTCAAGGTCAAGTGCGAGAACCGCGAGGAGTTCGTGGTGCTGGGCTTCACCCCGCCCGCCGGCACGCGGCAGGTGCTTGGCGCGCTGCAGCTGGGCTACCGCGACGACGCCGGGCAGCTGCACTTCGCGGGCGGCTGCGGCACCGGATACACCGCGAAGACCCTGCGCATGCTGGAAGGGCATCTCCAGCCGCTGCGCGACGCGGCACCGAACAGCCTGCTCGGCACCGAGCCGCCGCCGCGCGACACGATCTGGGTGCGTCCCGAGCTGGTGGCGGAGATCGGCTACGCCGGCTTCACCGGCGGCGGCATGGTGCGCCACGCGACCTTTGTGGGGCTGCGCGAGGACAAGCCCGCTGCCGAGGTCGTGCGTCCGGTGCCGCCGTCCGACGCCGCGCCGATGGAGCTCGGACGCGGCGGCAGGCGCGCCGCCCACCCGCCCGGCAACGGAATAGTGGTGGCCAAACGCCCCGCGCGTGCCGCGGCCAAGGCGGCCACCGACACCGCGACCGTCGAGCCGCCTGCCGCGACCGCGGGCGGGCGCATCGTCGTCGCGCGCCGCACCGAGCGCGATGCGGCCCTGATCGCCGGCCAGCGCATCAGCCACGCCGACCGCCCGCTCTGGCCCGCCGACGCAGCCGGCCCGGCGCTGACCAAGCGCGACCTGGCGTCGTACTGGGAGGCGGTGGCGCCGTTCGCCGCGTCCGGCATCGTCGACCGCCCGCTCGCCTTCGTGCGCTGCCCGGACGGGATCGACGGTGAGCACTTCTTCCAGAAGCATCTCGGGCGCGGCATGCCGGAGGCACTTCGCGAGGCGAAGGCGGACGGCGCCCCATTCATCGCCATGAACGGGCCTGCCGGCCTGCTGGCGGCGGCGCAGATCGCGGCGATCGAGCTGCACAGCTGGGGGTCCGGCCTGGACGACCCGCTGCACGCCGACCGCCTGGTGTTCGACCTCGATCCCGGCGACGGGGTGGCGATGCCGGCGATCGTGGACGCGGCGCGGGAGGTGAAGCGCCGGCTGGAGGCGCTGGGTCTCCAGGCGTTCTGCCGCACCTCCGGCGGCAAGGGCCTGCACGTGCTGGCGCCGGTGCGCACGAACGTCGGCTGGGACGCGGTGCGCGCCTGGAGCCGCCGATTCGCCGAAACCATGGAG
>CAXSHC010000440.1:0-2115 GCA_964236745.1 uncultured Acetobacteraceae bacterium | reverse complement strand
CACAATGAACCATCCTCCGCTGCGCGATTGTGGAATGTCTCGTCGACGCAGGATCCGTAGGGAGCAAGGCTGATCGCATCGGAGTACTGCACCCCGGCCTTCACCGGGAGGACGTACTTGCCGCGATTGGCGGAGTCGCCGAACACCACCGTGTTGAGGTCGTAGCCCTTGGAAGCCGGGTCGGCCTCGGCGAACTCCGTCCGGTTCAGCGCCATGGCGCCGCCGGCCCCGAAGAAGCGCAGCACCTGCAGGCCGCGCCGCCGCTCGCCGTACTTGAACTTGTTGGCGACCGCGCGAACACGGCGGACCTTGTCCACGGTGATGTCGGTGATCTCCGGGTCAATGTTGCGGAAGGAGGCGGGGGAGATCACCTCGCGGATAATCGGAATGGCAATGGCACCGAGGTTCTTCAGCGCCGGCTGCACGTAGGGCCTATCGCCGCTGCGCGCGTGGTCGGCCATGGCGTCGAGGCTGCCGAGGAACGGGGTCAGGATGCTCAGATCGGACATGATTTCGTTTCCGTTTTGGAGGGGGATAAATCAGGCGGCCTGGTCGCTGCCCTGGTCGGCCTGTTCCTCCGTGGCTGGCAGCCCGGCCCGGGCGTAGAGAGCGCGCGATGCGCTCTTGAAGCCGAAGCGATAGACGGCGAGCGCCACCCGCCGGTCGCGCGAGGATGGCAGCGCACCGCCGAAGGCGCCGCGCCAAACCTGGTCCACGAACACGCGGGAGGCGGCCTCGACCACCTCGTCGAAGGAGCGGCTTCCCCGAAGCTCGGCACGGGTGCGGAGGCCGCCGCGGCTGATGCCCTTCTCCAGCTCGCCCGCGATGCCTGCAACCAGGCTCTCCGGCGCGGCCTGCCGCATCCTCTCCAGGGCCTCCACGGTTTCCAGCGCGGTGCGCAGGCCCAGCTCGGCCACGTTGGCGCCGTCGCTGCGGATCGGCACACGCTGCACGAGGGCCATCGCCTGGCCGAAGGTGAGCAGCGCGGTGTCAGAAGGTTCGGGCATGGCGTTGGACTCCAGCAGTGTGGTGGCGAAGAAGCTGATGGTGGGCAGCTTGAGGTCCTGGCTGTTCGCCGAGACCCTGCGCTCCGCACGATCCAGCGCGTCGCAAGCGGCACCGAAGCGGGTTTGCGGATCGCAGACACGCAAGGCGAGCTCGAGCCCGAAGCCGGTGGCTTCCGCGACGGCCTCGATCCCCTTGAGCATCGCGATGGCCGGGCCGACCTGCTCCAGCCGGAGCGCATCGCCGCCCAGCAGGGCCGCGAGCGGCGAAGGCATCCCTTCCAGTGCCACGAACTCCGGCCGCGGCCGCGCCAGGCCCCGGAACACATGCACCGGACGACCCAGCCGCAGCGCCGTGGTACAAGCCATGCGGAAGAACGCGATCTGTCCTGGTGCGGGTCCGCTGCCTACCAGTCGGCTCGGGAACTCCTCGAACCGCGCGATCCGTGTCCGCCGCAGGACGGCGTCCGCGTTCCGATAGGTCAGCCTGCCGGGCTCCACCTTGCTCCGCAGCACGTCCGACATCGCCAGCTCCGCACCGTCGCGGTCGTTGCCGAAGGGGAGCGCGCCGAACAGCCCGGCGGTCGTAGGCGAGGCCACGGTCACGGCAACCTCGCGCCGGTCAGGCGAGCCGCCCCCTTCCACGAAGCGCAGCCGCCGCAGCTTGTGCTCGGCTTCCGCCAGGGGTGACACCAGCGTCTCCGACTGGCTGGACCGGACGCTTTCCGGCCGTCCCTCGCGGCCGGAGAAAGCGCTGACCTTGACGCCGTAGAGGCCGGTCTTGCCGTCGACCCGCGCCGAGCGGGCCACGGGCGCGTTGGTGAAGTGGCAGCGACCTTCGGCACCCTCGTCGGCCGCAGCCACCAGACGCCCCTGCATCAGTGCCGTGTAATGCGCGCTCACCGCCTCGCGCAGGCGCACCCCGGCACGATCGATCTTGGCCGCGAGCCCCGCTCGCCCGTCCCGGCCTTCCAGCCACAGGACGCCCAGGCCATCCGGACCGAACAGCGCCTCGTGCAGCGCATCGTCTTCGCGTGCCATCCCGGCCGCGTAGCCCGCGAGCAGGACGCGGCGCGTGTCGGCAGGCAGTTCGTCGAGGACTGTCGGACTG
>CAXSHC010000439.1:0-2126 GCA_964236745.1 uncultured Acetobacteraceae bacterium | reverse complement strand
ACCGGAATGCTTCTCCATCACGTCCATCCGGCTGGCGTCCGGCGGGTCGTTGCCGTTGATCACGAACAGGAGGCAGTCGCCGGGATCATGGGTCAGCCGGTTGCGCACCACCACCCGCCGCAGCTGCTCCACCAGCTGGTAGTCGTTCGACCAGTCCAGCCCGCGTGGCATGGCGCCCCCGGACAGTCGGTCCAGCAGCCCGAAGCGCTGCAGCGCCAGAAGAGCCAGGCCCGCCAGCAGCGCCACCAGCACGCGCTGCACCAGGCGGGCGCGTGGGGAGCGCCGGGTGCCGCGCCCCGGCGGCACCGGAACCGGGAAAGCGGGCGGGCGTGGGGCGGGCGCCGTCGGGCGTCGGGTCCGGCTGGTCGGCATGGCGGCTTCCTTAGCAGGACGCGGCCGGGCTGCCATCCTCGGGCGATCGATCAGGGTCATGGTCTCGGGCCTCCCGCGATCTCGTGATGCAAGGCAGGGGCCAGGACCGGGGCGTCAGCCCCGCGGCGGGTGCGAGGTGGCGGTTTGTCCGAACAGCACACGCCGTTCCTCTTCCGTCCTGATGCCGCCGGCATCGGGGTTGACCGTTCGCACCAGGTCATAGGCGCGACCGGTGGCGGGCCGCGCCTTGATCTCCTCGTGCCAGCGCCGGAGGTGAGGGAAGTCGTCCATCGACTGGCCCTGCGCGTCGGGAAGGATCCAGGGAAAGCTTGCCATGTCGGCGATGCTGTAGGCGTCGCCGGCCAGGAACGCCCGGTCAGCCAGCCTGCGGTCCAGCACGCCGTAGAGCCGGTTGGTTTCCCGCACGTAGCGGTCGATCGCGTAGGGGATCTTTTCCGGCGCGTAGTTGCGGAAATGGTGGTTCTGCCCGGCCATGGGGCCAAGGCCGCCCATCTGCCAGAACAGCCATTGCAGCACCTCCGCCCGGCCGCGGCCCTCGGTCGGGATGAAGCGCCCGGTCTTTTCGGCGAGGTAGAGCAGGATCGCACCGGATTCGAACAGCGATACCGGCTCGCCGCCGTTTTGGGGGTCGTGGTCGACGATCGCGGGGATGCGGTTGTTGGGCGCCACCCGGAGAAAGGCCGGCTCGAACTGCTCGCCACGGCCGATGTTCACCGGGATCACCCGATAAGGGAGAGTGGTTTCCTCCAGGAACAGCGTGACCTTGTGGCCGTTCGGCGTGGTCCAGTAGTAAAGGTCGATCATTGCGGACTCCTTGTGGTTTGTCTGATCCCGCACGAGATGGCATGGATCATCCCGTTCATACCTTCCGCTTCCGTGGATCGCCCGGCAAGGCGGTCCAGATTTCCCGCCCTCACCAACCGATCTGGAGGTCCGTCATGCGCGTTCTCGGTCCCGTCCTGCTTGCCGGCCTGCTGCTCGGGACCGCGGTCCCGTCACTCGCGATCGGGCTTCCGGTGCCCACCGACCTGCCGTCGGTGCAGCCGGTGCCAGACCGGCATCCCTATGACACCACCGCGGACGCACACGCGCAGGTCGACGCGGCGTTCGCTGCCGCGCGCAGCAGCGGACGCGACGTGCTGATCGACTTCGGCGCCAACTGGTGCCCGGACTGCCGCATGCTGAACGGGGTGATGCAGATGCCCGCGGTGAAGGCATGGCGCGACAGCCGGTTCGAGACGGTGATGGTCAACGTCGATCGGTTCAACGTGAACATGGACGTGGCAGCCCGCTTTGGCGTCACGGTGAAGCAGATCCCGACGGTGCTGGTGCTGACGCCGCAAGGCAGGCTGCTGGATCCAGATGGCAGCTTGGCGCTCGGCAACGCGCGTGCGATGTCGCCGCAGGCTGCGGTCGACCAGATCGCCGCCTGGGACGCGCGTCCGCACTGATCCCGGCTGGTCGGGTTGTTGTTGCGCGGTTCGGCTGGAACCATGACGGGAGCCGGAGGGCGGGCGATGGGATCGAGGCGCATGGCGGTGTTGGCGGTGCTCGGGCTGCTGGGCGGGGCCGGCCAGGCTTGGGCGCAGGACGCCGAGGGGAGCGCGCACCAGGGCCTGGACCGCGCGCTGGCCGTGCTGCGGCTGAAGATGACGGCGGCGAGCAAGACGTGCCTGAACGCCATGGCCGACGTGCACCAGACCGAGGACCAGGTGACAGTGCTGGGCAAGAAC
>CAXSHC010000438.1:0-2126 GCA_964236745.1 uncultured Acetobacteraceae bacterium | reverse complement strand
CCCAGCCGCTCCAGGTCCTGCTGGTCCGACAGCCCGGGCGTTTCGCTTTCGGCCGGATACCGGTAGCTCAGCTCCGACAGGCTGAACCGGCAGCGCTCCAGGATGGTGCGGGTGGCGGCGAGCGCGTCCGGATGGTCGGCGCCGAACAGCCGCATCATCTCGTCGGGGCCCTTCAGGTGCCGGTCCACCGACCGGCTGCGCCGGTACCCGGCGGCGTCGATGGTGCAGCCTTCGCGTATGCAGGTGACCACGTCCTGCAGGATGCGGCGTTCCGGCACGTGGTACAGCACGTCCCCTGTTGCCACCACCGGCACCCTGGCCGCCCGGCACAGCGCCTCGGTGCGCTGCAGCCGGGCGCGATCGTTCGGCCGGCGCTCCAGGGTGAGCGCGCACCATGCGCGGTCACCGAACACGTCGCGCAGCCGATGCAGCTCCCGCGGCAGGGTGTCGTCCAGGGCTTCCAGCGGCCGTTCCGGCAGCAGCACCGCCAGCATCCCCTCGGCCGGCCCGTCGAGGTCGGACCAGCGCAGCTCGCATCCGCCCTTGCCGGCGCGGGCCTTGCCCAGGCTGAGCAGCCGGCACAGCCGGGCATAGGCGGCGCGATCGGTCGGATACACCAGCAGCGACGGCGCGTCCCGCAGGTCGAGCCGAGCGCCCAGGACCAGCCGGAACCCGAGCTCGCCTGCGCGATGGTGCGCCCGCGCCATCCCGGCCAGGGTGTTGCGGTCGGTGACGGCCAGGGCGTCGTGGCCCAGCGCCCGCGCCTGCAGCAGCAGCTCCTCGACGTGGCTGCCGCCGCGCAGGAACGAATAGTTGGTGGTGACCTGGAGCTCCACGGGACCCATAGCTCTTAAAGAGTCCGAAACGATTGGGAGCGTAGGACGCGTGCAGCAGGAAGGATCGTCATGCCCATACGCGCACCGCTTCCGGTTCTGGCCTGGCTTGTTCTCGTTCCTGCCGCCTGGGCACAGCCGGACCCCCGGCCGTCCTACGCGCAGCCGCCGCCGCGCTCACATTACGTGGACGGCACAGGCGACAGCGACGTCGACCGGCTGAACGCGGGCCAGCTCGACCGCAACTACCGAGGCCCGTGGCATCCGGTGCCGCCGGGCCGCGAGATGATCCCGCCCGGCCGGATGATGCCCCCGGATGCCACGCTTCCCGGCGCCATGGTCTCCGGTCCGATGCCCTTGGCTCCGATGCCGCCGCCCGGCCAGTTCTGACCGGTCTCGGCCTAGCGCGGTACCGCACGCTCAGAACAGCCCGTGCAGGAACCAGCCGAGGTCGCCGGTCGCCGGATCCACCCCGTTGCCACGACGGAACAGCCAGAACCGTCGTCCGTCCTCGTCCTCCACCCGGAAGTAGTCCCGCATCGCGAACATCTCGCCTCCTCGCACCCACCATTCGCCGGCGATCCGTTCCGGCCCGTCCGCTTTCACCACCCGGTGGCGGCGGCGGCGCCAGGTGAAGGCGGCCGGCGCCTGGTCCGGCAGCTCGGCCAGGGCCAGCACCTTCTGCGGCGGGTCGACCAGCCGCACCGGGCGCGGCAGGCAGGCGGGCCAGCTCGACCCGCCGGGTGGCGCCTCGAACCCGCCCCGGTGCACGCTGCGCTCCGGTACGTCGCTTTCCACCGGCACCGGCCGCCACAGCCGGTCCGGCCCGAGACGGTTGCGCAGCGTGTCGATCAACGAGGACAGCGTCGACGGCGCTTCCCCGTCCGACAGGGTCGCTTGTTCCGCCGCCAGCGGTTCCGTGACGCACGCCAGCAGCCACATCGCCTCGATGCCCTCGCCGGGATCGACACGGTCCAGCCCTTCGTCCAGCAGGCGGCCGAGATGTCGTGGCGCGCGGGACGCCCACGCCAGTCCGACGCGCTGCACGCAGGCCGAGCCGTCGAGGCGCACCAGCACGAGCTCCAGCCGCCTTGCCCCCAGGCACGCCGCGTCCAGCCGTCGGCACAGCCTGTCAGCCAGCAGGGCGTTCGCGGCCGCCAACGATTCGGCACCCTGCAACGGCTCGATGAACACGAGGCCTTCCTGCATCGCCAAAGGTGGCAGGTCTGGCCGGACCGGCTCGGCCACCCGCCCGAACGCCTGGTCCAAGCGAAGCATCGGCTGCGTCCCCAG
>CAXSHC010000437.1:1784-2141 GCA_964236745.1 uncultured Acetobacteraceae bacterium | reverse complement strand
CGTGCCGCATGCGGACATGCCCGAGCTGGAGCGCTGGGTGCTGCACCGGTTGTCCGAGCTCGGGCAGGGGATCGCGCGCGCGGTGGAAACGCACCAGTGGGTCGGGCTGTATCCGGCGCTGCACGGCTTCTGCGCCGCCGACCTGTCCGCGTTCTACTTCGACGTGCGCAAGGACGCGCTTTACTGCGACGCGCCGGACAGCCTGCGCCGCCGTGCCGCCCGCACTGTGCTGGACCACCTGCACCGCTGCCTGTGCGCATGGCTGGCCCCGGTGCTGGTGTTCACCGCCGAGGAAGCCTGGACCGCGCGGTTCGACGCGGCGGACCGCGTGCCCCTGCCGCTGTTCCCGACGGTGCC
>CAXSHC010000437.1:0-1774 GCA_964236745.1 uncultured Acetobacteraceae bacterium | reverse complement strand
TGCCGGCCGAATGGCACGACCCGTCGCTCGGCGAGCGCTGGGTGCGCCTGCGCGCGCTGCGCCGCCTGGTGACGGCGTCGATCGAGGCGGCGCGCCGCGACGGCGTGGTCGGCTCGTCGCTGCAGGCGGAGGTGGTGCTGCCGTTGCCGGACGCGGAAGCGGACGAGTTCGCCGCCATCGACTGGGAGGAGCTGGCGATCGTGTCCCGGGCGAGAGTCACGGTTGAACCGGGTTCACGAACCGCGTTCACGCAGGCGGGCGGCGAAGCCGGTCCGGCCACGCAGGGTGCCGCGCCAGTGAGCCCTGCGACGGTGAGCGCTGCGCCGGGGCGCAAGTGCATGCGCTGCTGGCGCGTGCTGGAGGAGGTCGGGCAGGCGCACGCCCATCCAACCCTGTGCCTGCGCTGCGCCGACGTGGTGGAGCGGGTCGCGTCGTGAGCGGCGCCGGCGTGCCACCCGGGGACGCCGCACGCAACCGGCCCGGCCGGTTCCTGCCGCTCGGGCTCGCGCTGGCGCTGCTGGTGCTCGCCGCGGACCAGGGCAGCAAGTGGTGGATCCTGACCCGGCTCGACCTGCCCGACCGCCGCTTCGTGACGGTGCTGCCGGTGCTCGACTTCGAGATGGTGTGGAACCACGCGGTCACGTTCGGGCTGCTGGGCGGGATCGGCGCCGCCGGCCGGTTCGTGTTCAGCGCGATCGCGGTGGTGGTGGTGGCGCTGCTGTTGTCCTGGATGCGCCGCACGCCCAAGCCGTGGGTGGCGCTGGCGCTTGGCGCCATCATCGGCGGGGCGATCGGCAACGTCGTCGACCGGCTGCGCTTCGGCGCGGTGGTGGACTTCATCCACGCCCATCTCGGGCAGCTGTCCTGGGACTACATCTTCAACGTGGGCGACGCCGCGATCGTGTGCGGGGTGATCGTGCTGCTGGGCGACAGCCTGCTGGACCGCCGCCCCGCGCCGCGCGCCTGATCCGGCCGCTTCGGCTCAGGCGTTGGCGCGGTAGCGGCGCATCTTGTTCCGGCTGCCGCAGGTTCGCATCGCGCACCAGGTTCTGGTCGCCGCCCTGGAGCTGTCGAAGAACGACGCCCGGCAGCTCGGCTCGCGGCACAGCTTGAACCGGCGCCACGCCTCGGCCTGCATCGCTTCCAGCGCCTGGACCAGCAGCGGCGCCACCGCATCCGACGCGTCGGCCGGCACCAGCCGGAGCGTGCAACGGCGGTCCAGATGCGGCCGGATGCCGTGCCCGGCCACCAGGTGGTTCAGTGTGACCCGGGCCATGTCCGCCCCGCCGGCGATCTCGCTGTTCACCGACTGGAGCGCGCGCAATGACGCGTGCAGCCGCATCGCGTCGGCGAAGCCCGCTCCCACCGCAGGGCCACCTGTTCGGGGCAGCAGGCGGCCGGCCCAGCCAGCCCAGTCGTCGGGACCGGCGAAGTCGTGCCATAGGAACGACTCCAGCATCCGCCACCGCGCCGGTGTCCCGGGACCGTGTTCCGGCATGATGGTGCCGCCTTGCCAAGCCAGGTGTTACCGTTGAAACCCTCTAGCCGGTCACGAAGCGGACAACAACGGCATGTCGGGCATCCCCTTCAGCATCGCCTTCGACGCGCCGCTGCGCGACGACCTCCTGCGCCGCCTGGACGGCATCCGCTGGAGCGACAGCGTTGGCACGGACTGGCGCGACGGCACCGACGACGCGTTCCTGCGCAACCTGATCCGGCACTGGCGCACGGCCTACGACGTCGACGCCGCGGAGGCCCGGATGAACGCGCTGCC
>CAXSHC010000436.1:0-2144 GCA_964236745.1 uncultured Acetobacteraceae bacterium | reverse complement strand
CTCGATGCCTCCCGGACATAAACCTGTGTGTCTGCGGTGTAGGGATTGGGCGGGGGCGGAGGCGCGGCACGCTTCACCGCTGCCGCCGTCGCAACCGCCTGCTGCACGCCACCCGCAAGTGCGGGCACGCCATCGGGGCCGTAGTATTTGGCCACGTAGCCGTTCTCGAAGCCCCGGAAGAAGCTGCCGGTGTTGTAGGCGCTGAGTGCGGCCTTCAACGCCTCTTGACCCTCCCCCCGGCCGCGTGCGGCGTCGGCATAGTTCGCCGTCAGGATTGCCGCGCCGCCACGGATGTTCGTGCAGGGATCGAGCGCCTGCGCGATCGTGTAGCCGAGCCCCGCGAGGTTCCGGCTGTTGATCTGCAGCAGCCCGATGTCGACGCTGTAGCCCTGCGCGACGAAGCTCTCCGCCGTGCTGGCGGCGTCCGCGATCGAGGCCGGGTGCGGCTGGCGGCCAGCGTAGCGGTTCACGTAGAGGGCCAGCGGATTGCCGCCGCTCTCCACCCGGACGATCGCCTCCAGGGTGACGGGCGAGACGTTGGCGGCGCAGGCCAGCAGCGCCGGCGGGATCACGGCACCACCCATACAGGTCGCGCCGTGCCCTGCACGTTGTCGACGGCGACGGGGCCGAAGTAGCGGCTGTCGAAGCTCCGGGGGTCGTGCCCGGACAGAAGCCACACCTCGCCCGCCTCCACCTGGTAGGCGCCGGCGGGGTAGGCGCGCAGGGGGCGGCCGGCGCTGTCCTGGTCGAGCTGGGCGGTGCCGTCGACCTGGTGCCCGTTCACCCGCACGCCGGACGGGGCTATCTCGACAAGATCGCCCTGCACGGCGGCGATCGGCTTCACCAGCGGCTCATAGCCACCGGGGCAGCCGCCTTGCGGGACGTAGCCTCGCTCCGCGCCGAGCCGGACTGCCTTGGTGTCGGGCGGGCAGACGGTGACGATCTGCCCGCGGCCGAGCGGCCCGGCGACGTGCGCCACCTGCCAGATGCCACGCGGCATCGAGGGCGTCTGATTGAAGCGCAGACCAGCAAACCTCGCGCTTACCAGACTACCCGCGACCAGCACCGCGGCAACGCCGCAGGACACCATCATCCGGCGGCGCTGTCCCGGCTGGAAGATGGGCGCATGGGTTTGCGTCACCCGCTGAATCCCACGCCCCGCCGCACGGTCGAGCCGGTGGCCGGCGCCGGCACCGCGGCCCGCTGCTGGAACAACGGATCGAGGAAGTAGAGGATCTGCGTGCCCTTGATGGGGTTCTCGCCCGCGACGAAGGCCACCATCTCGCCGGCTTCCACGATCACGTCCTTGCCGTCGCGGTCGCGCTCCTTGCGCGGCTTCTTCAAGGTCGAAATCTCGTCCGGCGTCATCAGCGGCCGGCTCACTTCATGGAACGACCGGCTGACTTGGCTGAGCGGCCCCATGCGGTTGCCGCTCTCCGTCACGTCCTCCTTGATGATCGTGGTGGTGCCGATCATGTCGGACACCCACCGCGCCGTCTCGCGTTCGTTCGGTGCGTAGATGATACGGATGTGGCAGTTGGCCGTGATGCTCTGGTGCTGTCCGTAGGCGCTGAACAACTGCTCGCGGTCCTGGGCGGCGAGGAAGCACTTGATGCCGTAGCCGGCGCACTTCGGAAGCGCGTCCTCCAGGATGTGCATACGGCCGAGCGACGGAAACTCGTCCAGCATCGCCAGCAGCCGGTGCTTGTGCGGCATCACCGGCTGGCCGTTGCTGAACCGCAGCTCCACGCCCATCAGGGTCCGCATCATCATGGTCAGCAGCAGGCGCACCAGAGGACGGAGGCGTTCCTTGTCGCTGCCGCGCGTCACGATGTAGAGCGACACCGGCCGCTCGTGATCCATCAGGTCGGCAAGGCGGAAGTCGCTGCGCGCCGTGTTCTGCGCGATGATCGGGTCCTGGAACAGCGTGACAAACGTCTTGGCGCTGCTCAACACGCTGCCGCGCTCGCGCGGGTCGCGGTCCAGCATGTCGCGCCCGGCAGCGGCAACGAACGGGTGCGTGGCGGCTCCCTGGTGGGTGTTCGCCACCATCTCCTTCCACAGTTCGTCCGCCGGACGCGCGGGGTCGGACAACGCGCTGGCCACGTCGGACAGGCTGGCCACGTCACCGGCGGACCGGCGGG
>CAXSHC010000435.1:0-2148 GCA_964236745.1 uncultured Acetobacteraceae bacterium | reverse complement strand
CACCGCCAGCACCAGCACCTCGATCGGGATGACCAGGAGGTGGTTGCAGCCGAGCCAGTTGAAACCGGTGTTGTTGAGCGCGGCACTGCCGCCGAGGTTGTTGTAGGTGAGGCCGTTGGTGATCAGCAGCGCCACGCCGCGCGCCACGTACATCACGCCCAGCGTGGCGACAAAGGCCGGCACCTTGAAGCGCGCGACCAGGATGCCGTTGACCAGGCCGACGCAGCCGCCGAGGGCGCAGGTCAGCACCGCCACCACCCAGACCGGCGGATACAGCACCACGCCGAGGCTGTTCAGCGTCACGCCCTGCATCAGGAAGCCGGCGAACACGCCGCTCAAGCCCAGCGTGGATCCCACCGACAGGTCGATGCCGCCGTTCAGGATCACCAGCAGCATGCCGATCGCCAGGATGCCGAAGATCGCCACGTGCGACGTCATGGTGAGGAAGTTGCCGAGCGAGAAGTAGTACGGCGACAACGCCGAGAACACCGCGATGATCACGATCAGCGCGAAGAACGCCCGTCCCTCGAGCAGCAGCCTGCCGATCTCGATGTCGGCGAGCGCGCCCATGCCGCTGCGCCTGGGGGAAAGGGTGGTGTTGCTCATGGTGTGGTTCTGCCTGTCGTTCGTTCTGCCGTCAGCCGACCACGGCCTCGCCGGAAGCGGCCATGATCTCCTCCTTGGCCACGTCGGGAGTGAACTCGGCCGAGATCCTGCCCCTGCGCATCACCACGATGCGGTGCGCGACGCCGTGGCATTCCTGTACCTCCGACGTCGAGAACACCACCGCGAGCCCTTGCGCCGCCTTTTCGCCCAGCAGCCGGAACACTTCCGCCTTGGCGCCGATGTCGATGCCGCGCGACGGCTCGTCCAGCAGGATCATTCTTGGTTGTGTCGCCAGCATCTTGCCGATCACCACCTTCTGCTGGTTGCCGCCGGACAGGGAACCGATCGGTACCGCGCCGCCGGCGGTCTTGATGTGCACGTTGCGTATGGACGCATCCACCAGCGTACGCTCGCGCGCGGCCGAGGTGAGCAGGCGCCTGGTGAAGGCGCCGATGTTGGCCAGCGACAGGTTCTGGCCGACGCTCATGGTCTGCACCAGCCCGTCGCGCTGCCGGTCCTCCGGCACCAGTACCAGGCCGTTGGCGATGCGTTGCGCGATGCTGAGGCCCGCCATGGACCGGCCTTCCAGCAGCACCTCGCCGCCCTGCGTCGGCACGCGGCCCGCGACCGCTTCCAGCAGCTCGGTGCGCCCGGCTCCCATCAGGCCGTAGATGCACACGATCTCGCCCGCGCGCACGTCCAGCGACAGGTGATCCACCAGGAGGCCCGACCCGGCGGGGTCCGCCACGCACACGTTCCGCACCGACAGCCGGACCTCGCCGAACCCGTAGCCGCCGGGCGGCGAGCCGCGGTCGTAATGGTCGCCCACCATGTTGCGGACGATCCACTGCAGGTCGATGTCCTTGGCTTCCCCGGTGGCGGTGATGGAGCCGTCGCGCAGCACCACCGCGTAGTCGGTGATCTGCAACGCTTCTTCCAGATGATGCGAGATGTACACGATCGACACGCCGCGCGCGGTGAGGTCGCGTATCACCTTGAACAGCACCTCGACCTCGGCCGCACTCAGCGCCGAGGTCGGCTCGTCCATGATCAGGATGCGCGCGTCCACCGACAACGCCCGCGCGATCTCCACGATCTGCTGCTGCCCCAGGCGCAGCTCCTCGACCGGGGTGGTGGGCTCGATGTCCTCTTCCAGCTCCGTCATGAGGATGCGCGTTTGCCGCGCTTCCTCGGCGAAGTCGACGCCGCGGTTGTTGCGCAGCTCTCGGCCCAGGAAGATGTTGTCCCGCACCCTGAGGTTGGGCGCCAGGCTCAGTTCCTGGTGGATGATGGAGATGCCGTGGTCGCGCGCTTCCACCGTGGACGCGAAGCGAACTCGCTGCCCGTCCAGGGTGATCTCGCCGGAGGTCGGCGTGGTGACGCCGGACAGGATCTTCATCAGCGTCGACTTGCCGGCGCCGTTCTCGCCGAACAGGGTGGTGACCTTGCCGCGATGGATGTCGAAGTTCACGCCCCGGAGCGCCTGCGTGCTGCCATAGGTCTTGACGACGTTGCGCGCCGACAGCACCACCTCGTCGGCCG
>CAXSHC010000434.1:0-2152 GCA_964236745.1 uncultured Acetobacteraceae bacterium | reverse complement strand
GCTGCTGGGTGCGCTGGTGAGGTAACCGCGGGAACCGGTGGACGAAACAATCGATGTGGAACCAGACGTTGGCGCGGGTTCAAGGCCGCGCCCATGTTCGGATGACGAAGCCGAGCCGAAGCCCACCCGGTGCCTGACGGCGACGTTGTCGTGGTAGATGAGCAGACGGCTTCAAACCATTGAAGGTGCAGCTATGACGTCATCCGAATCATCTACCGTTCTGATCGTCGGGGCGTCGCGTGGGCTGGGCCTCGGGCTGGTGCGAAGGCATCTCGAACGCGGCTGGCGGGTGATCGCGACCGCGCGTGGCCAGTCGGAAGCGCTCCATGCGCTGGCGGACGGGTTCGACGGGCGGCTCACGGTGGAAACCCTGGATGTCACGGTGCCGGAGCAGATCGAGGCCCTGGCGGTTCGGCTGTCCGGGACGCGGCTGGACGTGCTGTTCGTCAACGCGGGGGTGACGCACAACCCGGCGCAGCCGATCGGTGAGATGTCGGACGGCGAGTTCATGCACGTGCTGCGCTCCAACGCCTACGGGCCGATCCGGGTGGTGGAGCGCCTGGGCGGGCTGGTGAGCGCGGCGGAACGGTGGCGGTGATGACCTCGGGGCTGGGCAGCGTGGCGAACAACGAGAGCGGCGGGCTGGAAGCGTATCGGGCGAGCAAGGCGGCGCTGAACACGATGCTGCGCTCCCTGGCGGCGAGAAAGAATGCCGGCGGGATCTGCTATCTCGCGGTGGACCCGGGATGGGTGCTGACGGACATGGGCGGCCCGGACGCGCCGCTCGACGTCGACACCAGCACGCGCGGCATCCTCGACATGCTCGAAGCCCGGCGTGGACAGGCGGGAGTGGCATTCGTGACGCACGAGAATACGGTGGTGCCCTGGTAGGCATCCAGTGCCGTTGAACCTGATCAAGCTCGCAGTCGGGGCCGCGACGCCGGAAGTGCTGGGGGAGCGGCAGAAGGCGCGGTCGCGGGAAACCGGCGCGCATGGAGGGCGGCCCTTCTTCCGCACGCGCAGCTTTCCGCGTCGGTCGGAAGAGGTGCTGGCGGGCGGCTCGATCTACTGGGTGACGGCGGGGCTGCTGCTGTGCCGGCAGCGGGTCCACGACATCGTGCAGGACCAGCGCGACGACGGCTCGCCCTGCACCGGGGTAGTGCTGGACGGGCCGGTGGTGCCGGTGGTGCCGCGCACGGTGCGGGCGTTCCAGGGCTGGCGCTATCTGGTGGAGGCCGACACGCCGGCGGATCTGGAGGGCAATCCGGCCACCGGCGACGAACTGCCGCCCCGGCTGCGTCGCGAGCTGCTGGCGCTCTGCCTCTTGTGAACGCTGTTCACGGACCAGGCATGACCATGAACTGCTCGATCGGGCCATCGGGATAGCTGCGCTCGACCACGCGCAGGCGGCGGCTGGCGGTGGAAGCGGTCCAGATGCGGGTGCGCAGACCGCCGCGCATCGACTCGCGGTCGAGATGGAGCAGGCGGATCGGGCCGAGGCCGGCCAGGCCCTTCTTCCCGTCCGCCAGCACCGCGGCGGACAGGTAGGCGTTGCCGTTGGCGGTGAACAGCTGGCGGTCGACCGTGCCGCGCTCGAAGCCGGCGAGCACGGCCATGGCGCGGGCCTCGGCCGCGGTGGGCTTGAGCACGGCGAAGGCGACGCGGTCGACCACGGCGGCGGGGCTGGCCCAATCGTTGTTGGTGAGCGCCACCACCGCCACCTTGTCGTCCGGCCACACCGCGTTGGCGGCGAGGAAGCCGGAACCGGCGCCATCGTGGCTCCATTCGCGGCGGTCCCCATCGGCGAGCTCAAGGCCCAGGCCGTAATGGGTGTTGACGCCGTTGCGCAGGATCGCCGGCCTGGTCATCTCGTCGTAGGCGGCGGGCGACAACAGGGAGCGGTTCATCAGGCTGATGTCCCACAGCGCCAGGGTCGACGGGTCCATCGCCAGCTCGCTGGCGCCGAACAGCCAGCCGGGGGCCTCCTTGGCGGCGGGGCGCAGGGGACCAAGCGCGTAGCGGGTGACCGCCTCGGCGTCGGGAGGCGACAAGGGTGCGGTGTCGTCCTCCGTCACGCGCTGCATGTGCAGGGGGACGAAGATGCGGTCGCGCAGGAACGCCAGGAGCGGCTGGCCGGACGCCTTCTGCACGA
>CAXSHC010000433.1:0-2158 GCA_964236745.1 uncultured Acetobacteraceae bacterium | reverse complement strand
GATCTTGCCCTTGAGCGGCAGTATCGCCTGGAACCGGCGGTCGCGTCCCTGCTTGGCGGTGCCGCCGGCGCTGTCGCCCTCGACCAGGAAGACCTCGGACTTGGCGGGATCGCGCTCCTGGCAGTCGGCGAGCTTGCCGGGCAGGGAGGAGATGTCCAGCACGCCCTTGCGCCGGGTGAGCTCGCGCGCGCGCCTGGCCGCCTCGCGTGCGGCGGCGGCGTCACCGACCTTGGCGATGATGAGGCGCGCTTCCTTGGGGTGCGTCTCGAACCAGTGCGAAATCGCGTCCGCGACGGCCGCGTGCACCACCGGCTGCACTTCCGAGCTAACCAGCTTGTCCTTGGTCTGGGACGAGAACTTCGGGTCCGGCACCTTGACCGACAGCACCGCCGTCAGTCCTTCACGCATGTCCTCGCCGGACAGAGCGAGCGAGTCCTTCTTGGCGATGCCTTCTGCGTACTTCGCCACCACGCGTGTCAACGCCTGCCGGAAGCCCGCCAGATGCGAGCCGCCATCGCGCTGGGGTATGTTGTTGGTGAAGCACAGCATGGTCTCGTGGAAGCTGTCGTTCCAGGTCAGCGCGAACTCGACCTTGACGCCATTGGCATCGTCAGCGCCGTCGGCGGTGATCGGCTCCGCCAGCACCGGGATCTTGCCGCGATCCAGCCACTCGACGAACGCGATCAGCCCGCCCTCGTAGCAGAAGCGCTGCTCCTGTACCGGCGCGTGCCGCTCGTCGCGCAGGTTGATCTCCAGGCCGGAGTTCAGGAACGCCAGCTCGCGCAGGCGCCGCTCCAGCACCGCGAAGTCGAACTCGACCTTGGCGAACGTGCTCAAGCTGGGCTTGAACGTCACCAGCGTGCCGCGCGGCTCATCGCTCGGTCCCACCACCGACAACGGCTCCACGGCCTCGCCGTGGCGGAAGCGGATCACGTGCTCCAGGCCCTGGCGCCAGATGCGCACCTCCATCCGTTCCGACAAGGCATTCACCACCGCGGCGCCCACACCGTGCAGGCCGCCGGACACCTTGTAGCTGTTCTGGTTGAACTTGCCGCCGGCATGCAGCTTGGTCAGCACCACCTCGGCGGCGCTGATGCCTTCCTCGACATGCATGTCGGTCGGGATGCCGCGCCCGTTGTCGCGCACGGACACGCTGCCATCGCCATTCAGCACCAGGGTGCAGGAAGTGGCGTGGCCCGCCTGCGCCTCGTCCACCGCGTTGTCGATGATCTCGAACGCCATGTGGTGCAGGCCGGAGCCGTCATCCGTGTCGCCGATATACATGCCGGGACGCTTGCGCACCGCGTCCAAGCCCTTCAGCACCGAGATCGACGCCGCGTCGTATTCGTTGGACGGAAGCCCCTCGGCCGGGAGGTCGGCCTCGCGCGCACGGACGGGTTCGGCGTTTTCTGACATGCCTGCTGGAAGCTCCGGATCGGACGAAGGAATTTCTCCAGACTATAGTCGCTCCCTGCCTTCCAAACCAGCGTCCAGCAGGCGTCCCTGCTCCGCGCGGACCGTCGCCGCCTGCCCTTCGGCCCGCTCCAGAAGCGGAGCGAACAGGTCGAGGTCGGTGCCGGTCAGGAGCACCTGCGAAGGCAGGCGCTGCAGCGCTCCGAACAACGCGTCGCGACGCACGTGGTCCAGGTGCACCAGCGGCTCGTCCAGCAGCAGCAGCGGCGCGTCGCCGCGCAGCGATCCGACCAGGGCCGCATGCGCCAGCACGACCCCGATCAGCAGCGCCTTCTGCTGCCCGGTGCTGGCGGTCGCCGCCGGGCGACCGGTTTCGCCGTCCGACAGTGACAGGTCGGCACGATGCGCGCCTAGGGCTGCACTGCCCGCACGCGCGTCGGCTCCGCGTCCTGCCGCCAGAGCCGCACGGAGCCAGTCCTCGACCGCGAGCGCCGGCTCCTGGCCGAGACGGTCGGCGATCGGGCACAGCAGCGACAACCGCGCCGGCGGGAACCCGGACGGCTCGAACGCATCCGCGTCCGCACGGGCATTCAGCCGCTCCACCAGCGCACGACGCGCCGCCGCGGCGGCCACCGCATGGCGTACCATCGACAGCTCCAGCCCGTCGATCCAGGCACCCCCGGCGCGTCCGGTGGCGAGCAGCCGGTTGCGACCGACCATGGCCTCGTCATGCGCGGCAATTTCC
>CAXSHC010000432.1:0-2161 GCA_964236745.1 uncultured Acetobacteraceae bacterium | reverse complement strand
ATCGCGACGCCAGGGCGGCCAGCCGGTCCAGCGGGAGGCGCCGCCCGTCCGGGTTGTTCGGGTTGCACAGCACCAGCGCCACGCCCGGCCCAGCATGGGCGGCCAGGGCATCCGCGTCCGCCACCTCCAGCACCGATGCGCCCGACGCCGTCCAGGACGACGCGTGCCCGCCATAGGTCGGTCCCAGCAGCACCGCCTGGCTGTGGCGGAGCACGCCCGGCAGCAGCGAGATCAGGATCTGCGACCCGGGTGCCGCCACCACCCGGGCCGTGGGCGGAACGCCATAAGCCACGGCCGCCAGCCGGTACAGCTCCGCCTCGTCCTCCGGCTCCGGCAGCCGGGAAAAGGCGTCCGGCGACAGTGCCGGCAGTTCATATGGGTGCGGGTTGATCCCGGTGGACAGGTCGACGAACGGCTCCGGCGCGCCCGGGAACAGCGCCCGCGCGGCAAGCAGCCTGCCGCCGTGCAGCGTCGGCGGGGCTGATCCGCCGCCGGCGCCCGTGCTACAGCCCGGCTGGAGATTCTGGGGACACGTCGCCATCGCGGACACTTTCATCGTCGCCGCCGGCGCCCTGGCGACGGACGCCTTGTTCGGCTACCCCGACCGGCTGTTCCGCGTCCTGGGCCATCCGGTCAGCTGGATCGGCGCCGGTATCGCCCGGCTGGACCGCAGGCTCAACCGCGACGCCCTGCCCCCATGGCGCCGCCGGAACAACGGCATGCTGGCGCTGCTGCTTCTGGCCGGGGTGCCGACGCTGGTCGCCTGGGGGTTGCAACACGCGGCCGCGCGCCTGCTGCCCCGCCCCGCCGCGCTGGCCCTGCTGGCTGTGGCGGCGGGCACCCTGGTGGCGCAGCGGTCGCTCTGGCAGCACGTGCGCGCGGTGCTGCACGGGCTGGAACGGGAGGGCCTCGCGGGCGGCCGCTTGGCGGTATCGCGCATCGTCGGACGCGACCCGGACACGCTGGACGCCGCCGGCGTGACGCGGGCGGCGATCGAGAGCCTGGCCGAGAACTTTTCCGACGGCGTGGTGGCGCCGTTGTTGTGGTGCGCGGCGTTCGGGCTGCCGGGGATCGTGTTCTATAAAGCGGTCAACACCGCCGACAGCATGATCGGCCACCTGTCGCCGCGATACCGGTCGTTCGGCTGGGCTTCCGCCCGGCTCGACGACCTGCTGAACCTGCCGGCTTCGCGTCTTGCGGCGGTGTGGCTGGTGCTCGCGGCGGCGATGGGCCGCAACGCCCACGCAGGCCGCGCCGCCGCCGCCGTGTGGTGCGACGCCGGCCGCCACCGCTCCCCGAACGCCGGCTGGCCGGAAGCGGCGATGGCGGGTGCGCTCGGCCTGCGGCTGGCGGGACCACGCATCTATGCCGGGCACCTGGTCGCCGACCCCTGGCTCGGCCGGGGGCCGATCGAGGCCGGGCCGCCGGAGCTGCGCCGCGCCCTCGTCCTCTACGGGCGCGCTTGCGCGGTCCAGGCGGCGGCGATGGTCGCGGTGCTGGCCTGGTCGCTCCGGAGCATTCCGGCATGAGCGACGACCCAGTATTCGAACCGGTGTTCGACTTGGCGTTCCGGGAACAGCTCTGGACGCTGTTCCGCTGGCGTCGCGACGTGCGCCGTTTCCGCCCGGACCCGATCCCCGAGCAGGTCCTGGACCGGCTGCTCGCCGCCGCCTGCCTCGCGCCGTCGGTGGGCCTGAGCCAGCCGTGGCGCTTCGTGCGCGTGGACGGGCCGGCGTGCCGCAACGCGATCCGCCTGGAGTTCGAGCTCTGCAACCGCCTAGCGCAGTCGGCGCTGCCCGACCCCACGGCCGCGCGCTACGCTGTCCTCAAGCTCGCCGGCCTGGACCAGGCGCCGTGCCACCTGGCGTTGTTCGCCGATCCGGACCCGGTGCAGGGCGGCGGGCTCGGACGGCGCACCATGCCGGAAACCACCGCCTACTCGGCGGTGATGGCGCTGCACACGCTTTGGCTGGCGGCGCGGGCGGAAGGCATCGGGCTCGGCTGGGTGTCGATCCTGCGCCCGGCGGAAGTGGCGCGCATCCTCGACGTGCCGCCCTCCTGGCGGTTCGTCGCCTATGCCTGCATCGGCTGGCCCGAACGCGCCGACGACGTTCCCGAGCTGGAACGCGAGGGCTGGGAACAGCGCGATCCCGGGCCGCCG
>CAXSHC010000431.1:0-2169 GCA_964236745.1 uncultured Acetobacteraceae bacterium | reverse complement strand
CACGGCTCGGTCGTCCGCGCGCGGTCGCGGGCAAAAGAAGGAAGGCGGCTTCACGCTTCCCTCGTACAGCACCTTCACCGTGCGCAAGACCAAGGCGCGCAAGGCGCTGAACCCGCGCACCGGCGAGGCGGTCAAGGTGAAGGCAGGCAAGACCGTCCGCTTCAAGGCCAGCCCGAACCTCAAGAAGGCGGTCTGATCTGCCGGGCCCTGGTGCAGGCTGCAAGGCCGGCCAGGGCCGCGACGGTTCGTTCAAAGGCGGGTTACGGTCCGGATTGTGGTCCGGCTGGGGCGGGAGGATTCGAACCTCCGCATGGCGGAATCAAAATCCGCTGCCTTACCACTTGGCGACGCCCCACCATCCCGGCGCGGACTTCTCAATAGGAGCAGGCCCGATCGTCGTAAAGGGTGCCGTGCTCAGGTCAGCGGATCGACCAGGCCGGGATCCGGCATCCCCTGTGGGGTCGGCGGCTCCGACGCCGCGAGGCCTGGCAGTTCGGGGTTGATATGGTCTGGATCAAACGATCCGGGATCGGGCATCAGGGTGTCGTCGATCGTTTCGGGCACCGTGGTCGGGGCAGCGCGTCCGAACAACGGCCGCTGCAGCAGCCGCCCGACCCGTTCCGCCCGGTCCAGTGCCTTGTCGAGCGCCGCCATGGTCCCGGACAGGTCCTCGCTGTCGTCCTTGTCCCATGCCCGCACCGCCTGCAGCCACACCGCGATCACGCCCTGGACACGCAGCCGGCCGGCAAGGCCCGTGGTGTCCACGCCGGCGGCTTCCGCGATCCAGGCCATGCTGTCGCCGGTCGCGGCGGTCAGAAGCAGTGCCAGCCCCGGGTCGAGCGGCAGGGCGCGCAGCACCGACCGCACCCCGCCGCGATACTGCTGCAGCACGTCGATCCGCCGCATCAGCAGGTCGAACAGCTGCTCGCGCACCGTGCCGGTGGAGCCGTCATCGACCAGGGCGGCGCGGTCCGCCAGGGTGCCGAGCCGGAGCAGCACCGTCGTGCGCATCGGGAACCGCACCCGCGCCTCGTCCAGTGGCAGGGCGGCCTCGCGCGCCGCGTCCACCACCGTCACGCGTCGCCAGCCCACCGCCTCGGCACGCGACATCGTCGCCTGGATCAAGGCTTGGTCGAATTTCTCGTGGTCCATGACGTTTATCCCGTTCATCCACCAGGCGCCGACGACCGCCGCCACCATCGCCACCGCACGATCTGGATGCGGGATGCGGTTCTAGCTTGCAAGCGCCCGCGAACGGGCGGTGGCGGCGCGTACCGCCTCGTCCAGCGCCTGCGGCCAGGCACCCTCTGCCATCAGCACCGACAGCGCCGCTTCCGTGGTGCCGCCCGGGCTGGTCACGGCCCGGCGCAGCGCCGATGCGTCCTCGGCCGAGGCGGCGAGCAGAGCGCCGGCGCCGGCCACGGTTTCGCGCGCCAAGCGACGCGCCAGCGGGGCAGGGAGCCCCTGCGCCCGTCCGGCCGCTTCCAGCAGCTCGGCGAGCAGGAACACATAGGCGGGCCCGCTGCCGGACACCGCGGTGACCGGGTCGAGCAGCGCCTCGTCCTCGACCCAGGCGACGCCGCCCGCGGCGCGGAGCAGCCGGTCGCACAGGGCACGCCCATTCTCGTCCACCGACGGCTCGGCTACCGCCACCGAGATGCCGCGACCGATCGCGGCCGGGGTGTTGGGCATTGCCCGCACGATGCCGCCAGCCTCCGGCAGGGCGTCGCGCAGGCCCGCCAGGGTGCGCCCGGCCATGATCGAGAGCACCACGGCGTTGTCTGCCAGCGCCGCCACCGACGCCATCGCCGCGTCCGCCACCTGCGGCTTGACCGCCAGCACGATCGCCGCCGGACGGAATCCGTCCGGGATGGCGGCGGCGTTTGCCACCATCAGGTGCGCCCCTTCCTGCGGCTTCCCGCCCGGGCTCGGCTCGACGATCACCGATGGGGACAAGGCTTCCGCGTCCCAGCCCGCCAGCAGGGCCGACCCCATGCGGCCGCAGCCCAGCAGCAGGAGCGGCGGGATCGGTGCCGCGTCGCCTGCGCCAGCCATGCCCGTCAGGCCTCGCCGGCGCAGTCCAGCATGGCGCATTCCAGCGCTTCCGCCGGCGACTTGCCGCCCCACAGCACGAACTGGAACGCGGGATAGAAGCGCTCGCACTCGGTG
>CAXSHC010000430.1:0-2176 GCA_964236745.1 uncultured Acetobacteraceae bacterium | reverse complement strand
CCAGTCGGGAACGAAGGAGAACGGTCCATGCCGGACGACCACTACGACGTCATCATCATCATCATCGTCATCGGCAGCGGGCCGGGCGGTGGCTCCTTCGCGCAGCGGCTGGCGCCGACCGGCAAGCGCATCCTGATGATCGAACGCGGCGACTACCTGCCGCGGTCGCGCGAGAACTGGGACTCGAAGACGGTGTTCGTGGACGGGAAGTACCAAGCGAAGGAAACCTGGTATGGAGACGACGGAAAGGAGTTCCATCCCGGGCTGCACTACTTCGTAGGCGGCAACTCGAAAGTCTATGGCGCAGCACTGTTCAGGCTGCGCGAGCGTGACTTCGGCGAGCTGCGGCACAAGGATGGGATCTCGCCGGCTTGGCCGGTCGGTTACGACGTGTTCGAGCCGTACTACGGCGCGGCGGAGGAACTGTACCACGTGCACGGGCAGCGCGGCGAGGATCCGACCGAGCCGTGGTCGAGCGGGCCGTATGCATACCCGGCAGTGAAGCACGAGCCGCGCATCCAGCAGCTCAACGACATCCTGGTGCGCGAAGGCATGCACCCGTTCCACCTGCCGCTCGGGATCAAGCTGGACCAGAACCCTGACGGCAGCGCCACCACCTACAGCCCGTGCATCCGTTGCGACGCGTTCGACGGGTTCCCGTGCGCGGTCAACGCCAAGGCGGACGCCCAGGTGATCTCGGTGGATCCGACGCGGGCGGCGCACGACAACTTCACCCTGCTGACCAATGCGCTGGTGACGCGGCTGGAAACGGATGCGTCGGGACGAAGCGTGACCGGAGTGCACGTGACCCGGGACGGCCGCGAGGAGCGTTATTCGGCGGACATCGTGGTGTCGGCATGCGGGGCGCTGAGCTCCGCGCTGTTGTTTCTGCGCTCCACCAGCGACCAGCACCCAGCCGGGCTCGCCAACGGCTCGGACCAGGTGGGACGCAACTACATGCGGCACAACATGTCGGTGGTGATGGCGCTGCTGAAGGAGCCGAACCACACCGTGTTCCAGAAGACGCTGGCGTTCAGCGACTTCTACTTCGGCGCCGACGACTGGGAGTATCCATTGGGGCTGGTGCAGATGTGCGCTACCTCGCATGGCGAGCAGATACGCGGCGAAGCGCCGCTGCAGGCACTGATGCCGTTCCTGCCCGAGATGCCGTTCCGCAAGATGGCTGAGCATTCCATCGACTTCTGGCTGCAAAGCGAGGACCTGCCGCGTGCGGAGAACCGCATCTTCTACAAGAACGGACGCGTGACGCTCGACATCCATGAGGGCAACCTGGAGGCGGCGCACCGGCTGCGTGCGAAGCTGCAGGGGCTGACGGGTCCGCTTGGCGCGTTCCCCAAGCTGGTCGACCGCGACCTGTATCTCGGCAAGAACATCCCGATCGGCGGCACGGCGCACCAGGCGGGCACGATGCGCTTCGGGGCCGACCCGGCTTCCTCGGTGCTCGACCTGGACTGCAAGGCGCACGAGCTCGACAACCTTTATGTGGTGGACGCCAGCTTCTTTCCCTCAATTGGCGCGGTGAACCCGACGCTGACCATCATCGCCAACGCCCTGCGCGTCGCGGACCACGTCAAGCAGCGGCTCGCGGCCTGAGGCCGGGCGCACACGGGAGATACCCATGCCTGAACACGATTCGTTGCTGCCGGGCCGTATCCTGCGCAGAGCGGGGCCGCCGAAGCCGTCGGCGGGCTTTCCCGGCGTGCAGATCGACGACCCGCGGCTGGCCGAGGTGCTGTCGCCCGACGCGCCGCTGATCGAGCTTTACAAGGGAACGCTGCACGGGGAGGGTACGGTCTGGGATGGAGCGAATGGGCGCCTGGTCTGGTCCGACGTGCCGAACCGCCGTTTGCTGGAGTGGCATCGGGACGGGCGGGTGGAGGTGACCATCGACGGCACCTTCTTTATGAACGGCAACGCGATCGGGGCGGACGGGCATCTCGTGCACTGCGAGCACGGGCGCCGCTGTATCAGCCGGTCAGACGATGACGGCGTGCCGCAGCCGATGGTGACGCACTACCAGGGCAGGCGGCTGAACTCGCCCAACGACGTGACCGTGGCTGCGGACGGGGCTGTCTGGTTCACCGACCCGACCTTCGGGCTCCTGATGCCGAGCCAGGGCAGCCTGGTGGAGCCGGAGCTCGACCACCGCAGCGTG
>CAXSHC010000429.1:0-2176 GCA_964236745.1 uncultured Acetobacteraceae bacterium | reverse complement strand
CGCCGACGCCGCCGGATGCCGCGCCCACGAACGTTCCGGGCGGCGTCGCTCGCCCTGACACGGCGCGACGCGGTGATGCTTGTCGTGCAGGGGCCAGACGCTTCGCCTAGTCCGCGCTTCCGGACCGGACCAAGTCGACCGGCCGGAGTGCCAGCTCACGTAGCGTGAGCGTGGGCGTGCGCGGCCGCGGGACCGGCGCGGGCAGGAGGCCGGTATGCAGCGTGTCGGCCACGCCATCCGGTGTGACGTGTCGGCGCGTCGGGTGCAGCCCGGCCGCAGCGCCGCTGGCCGGCCCGGACGGCACGAGGGTCAGGCCGCCTGGCGATCCGCGCTGCCGATGCGATTGAGCTTGGCGATCAGCTCGGGCGGCAACGCGATCCCGCCGGCGAGGAGGTTCTCGCGTAGGTGGCCGACCGAGGACGTGCCCGGGATCAGCAGGATGTTGGGCGCGCGGTGCAGCAGCCAGGCCAGCGCCACCTGCATCGGCGTCGCCTCGATCTCAGCCGCCACCTCCGACAGCACCGTCGACTGCAGGGGCGTGAAGCCGCCGAGCGGGAAGAACGGCACGTATGCGATGCCGTCCGCCGCCAGCGAGTCAACCAGCGCGTCGTCGTCGCGATGGGCGAGGTTGTACAGGTTCTGCACGCAAACGATCTCGGCGATGCCGCGTCCTTCTGCGACCTGGGCAGGCGTGGCGTTGCTCAGGCCCAGATGCCGGATCAGGCCCTTTTGCTGCAGCTCGGCCAGCGCCGTGAGGGGCGCCTCGATCGAACCCTCGGCCAGGCCGTGACTTCCAGGGAACAGGACGCGCAGGTTGGCGACCTCCAGCACGTCGAGCCCGAGGTGGCGGAGGTTGTCGTGCACGGCGCTTGTCAGCTCGGCCGCGGACATCGCCGGGTTCCAGGACGCGTCCGTGCCGCGCCTGGCGCCGAGCTTGGTCACGATCACCAGATCGTCGGAATACGGGTGCAGCGCCTCGCGGATCAGCTGGTTGGTGATGTGCGGGCCGTAGAAGTCGCTGGTGTCGATGTGGTTGACGCCGCTCGCCACCGCCTCGCGCAGCACGGCGCGCGCGGCGTCGGCATCCTTTGGCGGGCCGAACACGCCGGGGCCTGCCAGCTGCATGGCGCCGTAGCCCAGCCGTCTGACCGGGCGGGTGCCGAGGGGGAACGAGCCTGTGGTGTCGAGAAGGGTCATGTGTCGTCTCCGGATACCGATGGGATCGATATGGATGACCGCCATCCGCGCGATAATCCTGACAGGTCGGGACAGGCCGTGCGAGAATCCGGACAATGGCGATCGACCTTCAGGATTTGGCGGCCTTCGTCGCGGTGGCGCGGGCCAAGGGGTTCCGCGACGCCGCCAAGGCCAGCGGCTCGTCCGCGTCCGGGTTGAGCGAGGCAGTGCGTCGGCTGGAAGCGCGGCTGGGTGTGCGCCTGTTTAACCGCACCACGCGCAGCGTGGCGCCGACCGAGGCGGGGGCGCGGCTGCTCGAGCGGCTGCTGCCGGCGCTGGGCGAGGTGGACGCGGCACTCGACGCGGTGAGCGCGTTCCGCGACCGTCTGGCGGGCACGCTGCGGCTCAACGTGCCGGGCAGCGCCGCGCGCCTGGTGCTGCCGGCGATCGTGCCGCCGTTCCTGCGCGCTTATCCCGAGATCCGGCTCGAGGTGGTGGTGGAGGACGGCTTCGTGGACGTGCTGGCCGCCGGGTGCGACGCCGGGATACGCTACGACGAGCGGCTGGAGCAGGACATGATCGCGGTGCCGATCGGTCCGCGCGTGCAGCGCTTCACCACCGCGGCGGCGCCCGCCTATCTCGACGCCCGCGGCCGCCCGCAGCACCCGCGCGACCTGCTCGGCCACGCCTGCCTGCGCGGCCAGTTCTCCAGCGGCCAGGTCCCGCCCTGGGAGTTCGAGCGGAACGGCGAGGTGGTGCGGATCGAGCCTAGCGGGCCGCTGCTGGTGCGGCTGGGGGCGGCGGTGGACCTGGCGGTGGACGCGTCGCTGCGGGGGGCGGGCATCATCCACCTGTTCGAGGACTGGCTCCGCCCGCACCTCGACAGCGGCGCGCTGGAGCCGGTGCTGGAGGAGTGGGCGCAGCCGTTCTCCGGGCCGTTCCTTTAGAGCGCCTAACGAAACCGGCTCTGGCGCGTTGTGGGACGCATGGCCAGACCTCT
>CAXSHC010000428.1:0-2192 GCA_964236745.1 uncultured Acetobacteraceae bacterium | reverse complement strand
TGAGCGTCCCCATGATCCGCGACCTCAAGGGCGTGCTGGACCGCGAGAAGGCTCCCATCGGCGTGTGTCAACGCCGGTCGAAAACTGAGCCACCGGTGGCATGGATCACCGGCTGAAATCTGAGCCACCGGCCGATCAGGATGCCGCGGCGGCGCGGCGCATTAGCCCCTCCTTCCGCTTGCCCCGCAGGCGCCAGCTCTCGCCGCTGATCTGCACGACGGTCGCATGGTGCATCAACCGGTCCAGCATCGCCGCCGACAGCACTGCGTCCCCGGCCAGGGCCTGATCCCACGCGCCGAAGCTCAGGTTCGAGGTCAGCACGATGGAGCCGCGCTCGTAGCGCTTGGCCACCACCTGGAACAAAAGGTTGGCCTGGTCCGGGGGCAGCGGCAGGTAGCCGATCTCGTCGATGATCAGCAGTCGATACAACGACACCGCGCGGTGCAGCACCTCCTTGAGCCTGCCCTGTCTCTGCGCCGTCTCCAGCTGCAGCACCAGGTCGGCCGCCGAGGTGAACCGCGTCTTGATGCCCGCCTGCGTCGCCAGATACCCCAGCGCGATCGCCAGATGCGTCTTCCCCACCCCGCTGGGGCCGAGCAGGATGACGTTCTCGGCCCGCTCCACGAACCCGAGGCCTGCGAGCTGCATGACCTGCGGCCGCGGCGTGCCGGTGGCGAACTCGAAGTCATACTGGTCCAGGGTCTTGATCGCCGGGAAGCCTGCGACCTTGGCCAGCATGTGCCGCACCCGGGCACGGCGCGCGTCCAGTTCCGAGCGCAGCACTGCCTCGAGGAAGTCCGGGTAGCTGGCCTCTGTCGCCACCGCTTTCTCTGACGCGGCGGCGTAGTCGGCGGCGACCCCGCCCAGGCGCAGCTCGGCGCACAACTCGCCGATGCGCTCGTGCTGCAGGTTCATTGTAGCATCCCAGGCGCCAGGAGGTCCTCGTAGACGGAGAGCGGGTGCTGGATCACCGGCGCCGTGGACCGCGATGTCGGTCGTGCGCTGACCGGCGCGGCCGCTGCACGCAGCACCAGCCCGGGCCAGGGTGCGCAGAGCGGCAGCAACGCGCCGCGCTCCTCCGCCAGGGCGTCTGCGGGCACCCGGCCCGTGGTGGCATGGACACGCAGGTTGGCGACGTCGCGCAGCCAGCCGCGGACCTCGACGTTGGCGGTCGCCGCATCCGGGCGAAGGCCGAGCGGGCGCAGGCGGCTCTCCAGCGGCACCCAGAAGTCCTGCCGCAAATAGCGGATGAAGCGCTCCACCTTGCCCTTTGTGGCCGCCCGGTATGGGCGGCACAGCCGTGGCAGGAAGCCGTGGTGGTGGGCGAAGTCGCGGAAGCCAGGCTGGAAGCGGTGCAGTCCCGGACCGTAGGCATCGCGTCCGACCACCACGGTGCGCATGTTGTCGTAGAGCGCCTCGCGCGGCGTGCCGCCGAAGCTGGCGAACGCCGCCTCGTGGCAGGCCAGCAGGTTCTCCAGCCGCTCGTCGGTGACGAACTCGGCATACGCCGCGCGGCTGTGCCCCAGCACGGCGACGAACACGGACAGCGGGTCAGGCCCTCGGCGCATCACCGCCCAATCCACCTGCATCTGCCGCCCCGGCTCGGTCTCGAACCGCACCACGGGCTCCACCACCACCGCAGGACGCAGCCGGGCCAGGTGCTCGCGCAGGATGGTGATCCCGCCCGCGTAGCCGCGTCCACGCAGCTCGCGCAGCAGCACCATGGCCGAGAGGCGCTCGGGCAATGCCGAACCGACCCGCTCGGCCATCCACGCCTCGTGGGGCGCCAGCTTGCCCGCAACCAGCGGGCGTGGCGTGTAGCGCGGAACCTCGTCCGAGCGCAGATGGCGCTCGACGGTGTTGCGGCTGTGGCCGGTGCGCCGCGCGATCTCGCGTACGCTCAGCCCCTGCCGGTGCAGTATCCGGATCTCCATCGCTCTCTCCGCAAGCAGCACAGGTTCCCTCCGGCAAAGGACCCGACCCTACGCGGGTGGCTCAGGTTTCAGCCGGTGGACCGGCTCAGTTTTCCAGCGATGCCTACAGCATGAGCCGCCGGGCAAACCCGGCACCGGGCCTGCCGCCCATCGCCAAGCCAAGATGATGGACAAGCTCCTCGAGCCGCCCGGTGCGACGGGCCCGCTCGGCCAGCACAGTCGTGCCGAACCGCTCGGCGAACACCTGGCGTGGGCAGT
>CAXSHC010000427.1:0-2200 GCA_964236745.1 uncultured Acetobacteraceae bacterium | reverse complement strand
GGGAAGCGGAACGGCGTCAGGGCCAGGGTGTGCGCTACCGCCGACGAGATCGAGCAGGCCAGGCGGGAGGATGTAATCGCGATCGTGCCCGCGGTCGAGAACGCCCATGCCTTCGGCGACGATCTGTCCATCGTGGCGGCGGTACGCGCCAAGGGCGCGCGCTACGTAACCCTGACGCATAACGGCCACAACGCGGTGGCCGACAGCGCCATTCCGCGTCGCGACCTGGGCGACGGGGAAACGCGCCATGGCGGGTTGAGCGCGTTTGGACGCGAGGCGGTCGCCGAGATGAACCGCTGCGGCCTGCTGGTCGACGTGTCGCACCTGTCGCGCGATTCCATGCTGCAGGCGTCCGCGCTGTCGAGCACGCCGGTGGTGGCGACCCATAGCTGCGTGCGCGCCCTGTGCGACCACCGGCGCAACCTCGACGACAACCAGCTCGACGCGCTGCGCGACACCGGCGGCCTGATCCAGATCACGGCGATGCCGGGCTTCCTGCGTCCGCGCGGCGAGCATGCCGGCGGCGGCGAGGCCGACGTGTCCGATTTCGTCGACCACATCGACTACGTGGTGCGCCGCATCGGCGTCGCCCATGTCGGCATCAGCTCCGACTTCGACGGCGGCGGCGCCATCAAGGGCTGGAGCAACGCGGCCGAGTCACCGGCGGTAACGGCGGAACTGCTCCGACGCGGCTACGGCGCGTCGGAGATCGCCGCGTTCTGGAGCGGGAACTTCCTGCGCCTGCTGCGCCTGGCGGAGGCCGCGCAGCGGATGCAGTAGGACGTGCGGCTTTTCCACCATGTTCTGGCGGAAGCGCCCAAGTGTTACTGTTTTATGCCATGCCAACGGAAAGACCTCTTAAGGACTTTGGAATAATCCGAACCTTCACAATGGGTTAGACCGAAGTCCGGCTCTGGCACGCCGGCTGCAATGCTTCCTGGCATCGGCCATCCAGGCCGGCGCCAAGGAGACAACGCCATGACCACCCTCAGCTTCGACGCCGGCTACGCCATGTTCCAGAGCGACAGCGCGCTGTTCGGCCGCCCTGCCGGAACATCGGCGCTGCACCGCCGGCTGGACCGGATCGCCTCGTCCGGGCTGGCGCAGGCCGCCGCCGACTGTGCCGGTCGCGCCCTGCTGGCCCTCGTGCCGTTCTCGGCGCTGGCCTGGATGTTCGTCGCCCGCTAGGACGCCCGGTGCCGGCTTCAGGCCGGAAACCGCCTCGCCGATCTTTGCGGCCTCGAACCGCTGGCAACAATCGGGTGGAGGAGCCGGATCGCCTGCCGTTGGCACGGCCTTCGGCACCTCGTGCAGTTGCTCGACCCCCGTGGCTCCCAGGCCGCTCGCGGTCAGGGCGCGGGGTTGTCGGCCGGTCCCGACGCCAGCACGCGTGCCGCGTCGCCGTCGATCACCAGGCCCCTGACGGTGCCGGTGCGGAGCAGCGCCCGCACCGCGTCCACCTTCTCCATGCCGCCCGACAGCAGCACCACGTCGCGGCCGCGCAGCCCTTCGAACTCCAGCGCCAGAGTGCGGTGCGCCAGCTCGTGCTCGACCTGCGCGCCGTCGCGGTCGAACAGGCGCCCGAGCGAGTCCGCCACCGCGCCGCGCGCACGCACGCTGCGAAGCTCGTCCGCCGACAGCATCGCCTGGGTGCGCAGGAACGAGGTTTCCAGCAGCTCACCGACGCTGATCAGGAACAGGTCGGCCGAGCGCGCCAGCGCCAGCGCTTCCGCGACGCTCCGCTGCGACATCAGCACAATGCGGTCGGCCACCGAGTCCGCGATGAACGGCACCGGCAGGAAGTGGCCCTCGCCGCCGGTGCGCGCGGCCAGCGCCTGCACCACCTCGAACGGATTGGACGCGGAGTTGCGCGTCAGCGAACCCATCAACGACACGAAGCGGGCGCGCGGGTTCTGCACCCCGGACAGGTGCAGCGTCATCTGCTCCAGGGTGCGGCCCCAGCTTACCCCCACCGTGACCGGGACGCCGGACGCGAGCTTGCCGCGCAGGAAGCTGGCGGCGGCGCTGCCGACGGCCCGGCGCGCGATCATCTGCTGGGCCGCCGCCAGCTTCGGTTCCAAGGGTCCCGGGTCGAAGCCCATCGCCGGGGTGACCAGGCAAAACTGCAGCCCGTGGGCGCGGGCGATGGCGTCCTCCAGGTCGAGGTCGCGAACGGAATCGTGGTTGATGGTGACGCTCA
>CAXSHC010000426.1:1653-2214 GCA_964236745.1 uncultured Acetobacteraceae bacterium | reverse complement strand
AGCGACCCGGTGATCCGCGCCGAGCGGGTCGCCGACATGCTGGGGCTGGCCGATCGCGGCCTGGTGTTCGACCTCCTCGACGCGGTGATGGCGGGACAGCCGGCGGCGGCACTTGGCATCACCGATCAGGCGCACGCGCGCGGCGCCGATCTCGGCGTCATGCTGACCGACCTGCTGGAGCTGCTCCACACCGTGTCGCGCTTGAAGGCGATCCCGGCGCTGCGGAACAGCGGCGAGCTGCCCGAAGCCGAGCGGGTGAGGGGCGGGGCGCTGGCCGACCGCTTGTCGGTGCCGTTGCTGGGACGCGCGTGGCAGATGCTGCTGAAGGGCGTGGCGGAGGTGGACGCCGCCCCCGACCGGCGCGAAGCGGCGGAGATGGTGCTGATCCGGCTGTGCCACGTCGCCGACCTGCCGACGCCGGGCGAGCTGGTGCGCCAGATCGCGTCGCAGGGGCCGCAGGCGGTGGTGCAGCCGACACCGGCGGCGGCAGTGGCGGCGGCAGCGCCGGTGTCGATGCCGGCTTCCGCGCCGGCCGCCGTTGCTCCGGCGGTCGGGGGCGGC
>CAXSHC010000426.1:0-1643 GCA_964236745.1 uncultured Acetobacteraceae bacterium | reverse complement strand
CAGATCGCGGCGCAGGGGCCACAAGCGGTGGTGCAGCCGGCGGCGGCGGTGGCGGCGGTGGCGGCTTCCGCGCCGGTCGCCGTCGCACCGGCGGCCGTTGCCGCGGTGTCGCGCCAGCCGGTGCAGAGCGGCAGCGCGTTGCGTGCGCCCGAACAAAGGTCCGAGCCCGAGCCGGAGCCGGCGGCGTTCTTGCCCGAGCCGGGGTTCGCGCCGGAGCCGCCGCCCGTCGCACCGGCGGTTGTGGCCGAGGTGTCGCGCCAGCCGGTGCAGACCGGCGGCGCGCTACGGGCGCCCGACCCCGGCCCAAAGCCCGAGCCGGTCGCATCCCTGCCGGAGCTTGAGCCCCCGCCGGAGCTGCCGCCGCTCCCGAGCCTTCGCAGCTGGCGCGAGGTGGTGGCGTTCGTGTCCACCCGGCGCGAGGCGACGCTGCACGGTCATCTGCGCCACTGCGTGCATCTGGTGCGCTTCGCGGCCCCGGTGATCGAGCTCCGGCTGGAGCCGCAGGCGCCGCGCGACCTGTCGCAGCGCTTGGCGGCGATCCTGACGGAAGCGACGGGAACGCGCTGGACCATCGCCCTGGGCCGCGCGCCGGGCGAGCCGACGCTCGCAGAGCAGGCCGGAGCGCTCGACGCCGACCGTTCGCGGGAAGCCGAAGCGCATCCGCTGGTGCAGGCGATCCTGGCCGCATTCCCGGGCGCGCGGCTGGGGCCGGTGAACGACGCGTCGCTGGACGAATACGGGCTGCCGCCGGAACCGGTGGTCGCCGGTGCCCCATCCGAGCCCCTGTTGTCAGAGCCGGACGCGCCCGACATGGAGTTCGCGCCGGACGACTCCGAACCGGTCGGGCTCGACGACCTGGACGATCCGCGCGCCGGATGATGAACGATGTTCAAGGAACTCAACCCATGAAGAACCTCGCCGGCCTGATGAAGCAGGCGTCACAGATGCAGGCCAAGATGGAGGAGATGCAGGCGGGCCTCGCCACCATCGAGGTGGAAGGCACCGCCGGCGCCGGGATGGTGGCGATGACGCTCACCGGCAAGGGCGACCTCAAGCGCATCCGCATCGATCCCAAGCTGGCCGATCCGGCGGAAACCGAGATGCTGGAGGACCTGATCGTGGCCGCCCACGCCGAGGCGCGCCGCCATCTGGAGACGCGCACCGCGGAGGAGATGCAGAAGGTCACCGGGGGCCTGAACCTTCCGCCCGGCATGAAGCTGCCGTTCTAGTTTCCCGCCGTGGGTGGTCCGGAGATCGAGCGGCTGATCGAGCTGCTGGCGCGCCTGCCGGGCTTCGGCCCACGCAGCGCCAGGCGGGCGGCGCTGACCCTGCTGCGGCAGCCGCGCACCAGGCTGCTGCCGCTGGCCAGCGCCATGGAGCAGGCCGCGCGGACCGTCAGGACCTGCTCCCTGTGCGGCAACCTCGACAGCCGCGACCCGTGCGCGATCTGCGACGACCCGCATCGCGACCGCAGCATGGTGTGCGTGGTGGAAGGGGTCGGCGACCTGTGGGCGCTGGAGCGGGCAGGGGTGCATCAAGGGCTATACCACGTGCTGGGCGGCACCTTGTCGCCGTTGGGCGGTACCGGGCCGGACGATCTGTCCACCGCCCCCCTGCTGGCGCGGATCGAGGCGGGCGGGGTG
>CAXSHC010000425.1:890-2224 GCA_964236745.1 uncultured Acetobacteraceae bacterium | reverse complement strand
GGCGACCAGTGAAACGTACCGCGCCGATGGTCCCGGCCGAGGCCCTGGCGCCGGCGGTGCCTCTGCCGCCGGAGCGACCCGCCGACATGATCACGGCATCGCTCGAAGAGCCTAATTCTGTCATTGAACCGTCGCCCGGCGAGGTGCCCCTGCCGCCGCCCCGGCCCAAGATCCTCGTTGCCTACGCGCCGAGCCTGCCGCCGATCCCGTTCATGCAGAAGATCGACGGCTCGGTCGCCGGGATCCTGCCCAGCAAGTTCGTGCCGTTTGCCCGCCGTGCGATCTGATCGCCCGGAACGCTGCTGTCACGAAGACCCGGTGAGAGCCGGTTGCTCGACGAGGTCGACGATCGTGGCCCGGCGCGTCGGAAACAACAGGACGGTGGCGCCCCCGGCAGGAAGAGGCTCGGCCGTCCTTTGAACGGGTGAGCGGCGCGACCGTAAGTGGACCACCACTGCGTCTTGGATTGAACCGTCGAGCGACTGGAATCGCCGTACCCTGACCCTCGCGACGAGGAGTACGGCAAAGGCGACGAGTGGCGCGGCTATCGCCAGGACAGCGATCGAAGACGTGCGAAGACACCTGCGCATTTTCAGCATGGGCTGTTCCCTGCTCCGTCGCGACGTAGCATGCCTAGGCAAACCGCGATGGGTACAAGGTGGTTGCGCCTCGTCCCGGCGTACGGGAGCGTTCTGTGGTCAGAACCGCGTCGTGATGTTGGTCAGCCAGCCCGGCGAGGCGTTGACGAGGGACGTCTCCAGCGTCTTGTCGTAGCCCGTCAGGATGGAGATGCCAACGAGGAGAAGCACCACGCCCAGCGCCGCCTTGACCCCCTTGCCGACGTTGATCATGCGGTCGCGCCAGCGCATCAGCATTTCCCGCGACAGGGTGCCGAGCAGCAGCATCGGCAGCGCGGCGCCGAGACCGAACAGCACCATGGTCAGGGCGACGCTCGGCAGGTCCTTGCCCTGCGAGGCCAGCACCGATGCCGCGCCGAGCGTCGGCCCGACGCAGGGGCTCCAAACCGCGCCGAGCAGCAGGCCGACGCCGAACTGGCCCCACAGGCCCGTCGTGGAGAAGCCGCCGAAGCGCTGCTCGGTCCAGTTCTGCACCGGCCCTGCCGCCGTGGCGAGCCGCACCTGCGCCACCGGTGCCATCAGCAGCACGCCGAACAGGATGAGGATCACCGCCGCGCCCTTGCGGAACACGTCACCGTCGAGCCCGATCGCGAAGCCGACCGTGGCAACAAAGAGCCCGATCGCCACGAAGGAGATCGCCAACCCCGTCGCCAGCGCCGCCGGGCCCCAGCGGTGCTCGGACGCCGCGGCACCGAG
>CAXSHC010000425.1:0-880 GCA_964236745.1 uncultured Acetobacteraceae bacterium | reverse complement strand
ATCACGCAGGGCGAGAAGATCGAGAGGACGCCGGCAAGAAACGCGAGCCCGAAGGTGACCACGACTACTCCGCCTTCTCCAGCAGCGCCTTGATCGCGCCGGGATTGGTGTCGCCGCTGGAGCGGCCCTCCTCCGTCTCGCCCTTGTAGACAATCAGCGTGCTCTGCATGCGCACCCCGAGCTTGCGCAGCAGCGGCTTCTGCGTGTCGAAGTCGACGTTGAAGATCTTCATGTTCTTGAACTTCGCGTCGGCATGCAGCCTGTCGACGATCGGCTTCTGCGCGGTGCAGGTCGAGCACCACGGTGCGGTGACGTGGACGAGGATCGGGTCGCCGGCCTTCTGCGCGGCGGAGAATGCGGACTGGCTGAAGGGGGCTTCCTCCTTGAAGGTCGCCGCCGTGGCGGGCGCACCGGCGAGGGCAATAATGGGTCGGTTCATGAGGGACTCCCGAGAAGGCCGAACGACCTTGCGCCGTTAGGGAGGGTTTTCCCGTCCGGAGCCTAGGGGTATCTGGCTGACGTGCGTTCGTATGTAACGCAGGTCACGTTACAGCAAGACGTGCCGGGGTGGGACGAGGGTCGTAGGATGGAGCGTCGCGGCATCGAGCGTTGGGCGGAGCGCTTCCCCTTCGCCGCCACACTGCCGCCCGAAGATTTCGCACGCCTCACGCGCGTCCTGCAGTTTCCGGTGCTCGAGGCCGGAGCCGTGGCCTACGAGCAGGACGGCGCGTGCCACAACTACCTCATGTGCGTCGAGGGCCGCACGCGCATCACCAAGTCGAGCAGTGCCGGACGGGAGATGCTGCTCTACACCGTGCAGGATGGCGGCACCTGCGTGCTGACGACCCAGTGCCTGCTGTCGCACACGAACTTCCCGGCC
>CAXSHC010000424.1:0-2241 GCA_964236745.1 uncultured Acetobacteraceae bacterium | reverse complement strand
GTGCTCGGCGACATGCTGGAGCTCGGCCCGTTCGCCCGCGCCGAGCACGAATCCCTTCTCGATGCCGCCACCGAGGCGGCCGACCTCGTCTTCTGCTCGGGCCACCTGATGCGCTTCCTGTTCGACCGCCTGCCCGCTTCCCGTCGCGGCGCCCACGCCCCCGACGCCGCCCGACTGGCGCCGCTGGTGCAGGCCGCCCTGCGCCCCGGCGACATGGTGCTGGTCAAGGGCTCCTATGGCAGCCGCATGCGCGACGTGGTCGCCACGCTCGCCGTCCCGGCCGCGGACGCCGCCTGATGCTCTACGACCTCGCCCACCCGCTCGCCGCGCACTACGCGATCTTCAACCTGCTGCGCTACATCACCTTCCGTTCCGGCGCCGCCTGCCTCACCGCCTTCGTGCTGAGCCTGCTGATGGGCCCGACCGTGATCGCCCGGCTGCGTCGCATCCAGCGCGACGGCCAGCCGATACGCACGCTGGGCCCGGAACGGCACATCATCGAGAAGGCCGGCACGCCGACCATGGGCGGGGTGCTGATCCTGACCGCGTGGCTGGTCGCCACCCTGCTCTGGGCCGACCTGTCCAACGGCTACGTGTGGGCGGTGATGTTCGCCACCGCCGCGTTCGGCTTGGTGGGCTTTGCCGACGACTACCTCAAGCTGTCCAGGCGCAACACCAAGGGCGTGTCCAAGCGCATCCGCCTCGGCGCCGAGTTCGGCGCGTCCCTGATCGCCGGCTTCTGGATCGAGAGCCTGATGCCGGCCCCGTTGTCCGACGCGCTCGCCTTTCCGTTCGTCAAGGAAGCGCTGCTACCGTTGTCGTTCGGGTTCCCGATCTTCGCCATGCTGGTGATCACCGGCTTCGGCAACGCGGTGAACTTCACCGATGGCCTGGATGGGCTCGCCATCGTGCCGGTGATCATCGCCGCCGTGGTGTTCGCGCTGATCTCCTACCTGGTGGGCAACCGCATCTTCGCCGACTACCTCCAGCTGCACCCGGTTCCCGGCACCGGCGAGCTCGGCGTGTTCTGCGCCGCCCTGGTCGGTGCTGGCCTCGGCTTCCTGTGGTTCAACGCGCCCCCGGCGGCCGTGTTCATGGGCGACACCGGCTCGCTGGCACTCGGTGGCGCGCTCGGCGCGGTGGCGGTGGCGGTGAAGCACGAGATCGTCCTGTGCATCGTCGGCGGCGTGTTCGTGATCGAAACGTTGTCGGTGATCATCCAGGTCGGCTGGTACAAGCGCACCGGCAGGCGGGTGTTCCTGATGGCGCCGCTGCACCACCACTTCGAGAAGAAGGGCTGGCAGGAAGCCCAGATCGTGATCCGCTTCTGGATCGTGTCCATGGTGCTGGGCCTGGCGGCCTTGCGACCCTGAAGATCCGATGAGCGGCACCTTTCCCCCCACCCTGTTCGCCGGCCGCCGCTACGCCGTGCTGGGCCTCGGCCGCAACGGCGAGCCGACGATGCACGCGCTGGCCGCGATGGGCGCGCACGTGCAGGCCTGGGACGACCGCGAGCGTCCGGCAGCGTTTGGCGCGCCGGCCGCGTCCGGTACCGTGCTGCTGGCGCCGTTCGACAGCATGGACCACCACGACGCCCTGGTGCTGTCCCCCGGCATCCCGCACCGCCTGCCAGCCCCGCACCCGGTCGCGCGCATGGCGCAGGAAGCCGGCATCCCGATCCTGTCCGACGCCGAGCTGCTGTTCCAGGCGGTGCGGGCGAGTGGCAGCCGCGCCCGCTTCGCCGGGATCACCGGCACCAACGGCAAGTCCACCACCACCGCCCTGCTCGCCCACTTGCTGCGCGAGGCCGGCATGCCCGTCGCCGCCGGCGGCAACCTCGGCCCCGCCGCCCTGGCGCTGCCGCTGCTCGGCGATGACGGCGTGTACGTGCTGGAAATGTCCTCCTACATGCTGGAACGGCTGCAAACGCTTCGCTTCGACGCCGCCTGCCTGCTGAACTTGTCGCCCGACCACCTCGACCGCCACGGCGACATGGGCGGCTATGCGCGCGCCAAGCTGGAGGTGTTCACCCGCCAGAACCCGGAAGACCTCGCCTTGATCGGCCTCGACGACCCCGCCTGCCGCGCCATCGCCGCCGGTGGGGCCGGGGCTGGTACCGTCGCCCGCCTGCACACGATCTCCAGCCACGACCTGGGTGCCCTGGCAGGCCTGCTGCCGCCCACCCTGCCCGGCGCGCACAACGCCCAGAACGCGCTCGCGGCCGCGGCGATGGCGCGCCAT
>CAXSHC010000423.1:0-2248 GCA_964236745.1 uncultured Acetobacteraceae bacterium | reverse complement strand
GGCGCCATGCAGCGGCCGATGCACCGGCTGGTGTCGCTGATGGGCACCCTCACGCGGCAGGGCCGCGCGGGCCATTACGACGTTGTCATGGGCATGGCGGAGCGCATCGGCGCGCAGTGCTTCCCGCTTCCGGCACCCGTGGTCACTGACACCGCGGACGAACGTCGGGTGCTGCAGGCGCAAACCGCGTTTCGCGCCTGCCTCGCCCTGGTGGAGCAGGCGGACCTGCTGATGATGGGCATCGGCTTCGTCGGGTCCGGGGCGCCGCTGCACCGCGACGGCTTCATTACCACGGCGGAGCTTGGCGACGCGATCGCCGCCGGCGCCGTCGGCGAGCTGCTCGGCAACTGCTTCGACGCGTCCGGCGCCACCGTGGCAGCACCCCACCATGACCGCCTGACCTCGTTCTCGCTGCCGCGACCGGCCCGGCGTCGCACGGTGGTCGTGCAGCGCGGCCCGGAACGAGTGCCGGCCCTGCACGCGGCGTTGTCCGGGCGGCTCGCCAACGGCCTGATCACCGACGAGCACACCGCACGGGAGCTTCTCGACCGCTGATCCCTGCGCCTGCAAACCGGCACCCCTGCGAACCGGCACGGTGCCGTGCATTCAACAAACCAAAGCCACCAAGTGGCTGGAAAAAGGGAAACGACCGTGACCATCCAGCAGGGAGCGCCGACCTTGCCGCCCGGGCGCCGCTGTTCAGGCGGATCGGCAGCACCTGGTCCTGGAGCGCCATGGGGCTGCTGTGGCTGATCTACGCCCTGAACACCAACATGCGGCAATGGTTCAGCCTGATCCAGCCGTCGCTGGTGGAGGAGTACCACCTCACGCCGGCCGCCATGGGGTTCTACACCGGGCTGCTCACCATGTCGGTGGGCGTGTCCGGGGTGGCGCTGTCGCCCTGGCTCGATCGCGGCGGCCATGGCTGGGCGCGCAAGTATCGCCACCTGCCGATCGCGCTGTGCTACTTCGCGTTCTCGGTGCTGAGCGGCATCAACGCCTTGTCCGCCAGCTTTGCCTTGTTGTTCTGCTTCCAGCTGGCGAAGAACCTGGCCAGCGGCATCGGCGAGGCGTCCGAGGTCACTGCGGTCGCGGAATGGTGGCCGCTGGAACGGCGCGGCTTCGCGCAGGGGCTGCACCACACCGCGTTCCCGTGGGGCTCGCTGCTCGGCGGCCTCGCCACCTCCGCGGTGTTCGCCATATTCGGCAGCCAGAACTGGCGCTACGTGTTCCTGATCCTGCCCTGGCTGCTGCTGCCGGTACTGTTCGTGTTCTGGCGCTTCTCCACCGCCGGGCACTACGCTTCCTTCACCGCCGACACGCGCCGCCGCGGCCTGACCCCCCCTTTGCTGGAAGACGTCGACGGCCACGCCCTGCATGCGGCCCCCGGCGCCTTCCGGCGGGCCATCGCAAATCCCAACATCCTGGTGTCTCCATCGCCGCCGGCCTCGGTAACTTCAGCCTGTACGGCATCAGCTTCTGGCTGCCGCTCTACCTCGCCTTTGTGGCGCACTATTCCCTGGCCAAGGTTGCGGCACTGTCGGTGCTGTTCACCATCACCGGCGGCGTCGGCCAGATCCTGTGGGGCTCGATCTCGGACCGGCTGGGCCGCAAGTACAGCCTGGTGCTGATGTTCATCTGGCTGACGGTGGCGTTCCTGCTGTTCCGGTATGCCGGCAGCAGCCTTGGCGCCCTGGTGGCGGTGCAGCTGTTCGCCGGCCTCGCCACCAACGGCATCTATCCGGTGCTGTACGCGATGGCGTCGGATTCCAGCGAGCGCGGCGCCGTCGCCATCGCCAACGGCCTCAACCTCGGCGGCGTGGTGCTGGGCGGCTTCGGCACCATCGTCGTCGGCGCGATCATCGAGTGGGGAGGCGGCTACAGCTCCGATGCGGGCTCCAGCTCAGCCTGTACTTCCTAGCCGGCACCATGGCGCTTGCAGCGCTGCTGATCGCCCTGCTCACCCGGGAAACCGCCGGGCGCTTCATCCACCTCGACCGTGCGCTCGTCAGCTGGGAATCCTGCTACCGCGGCACGAGCCTATCGACGAACCGGCCCGCCGGCTGAACCGATCCGATCATTCAGGGGACAAGACCATGCCGAACAGATCCGCTGGAACCGTGCACCGCCTGTGGGCCCTGGAAGGCGGCACCCTGAGCGAGGACCGCGGCAGCCTCGTGGTGGGCGAGAAGGGACCGGTGACCATCCCCTGCCCCTGCTTCCTGATCGAGCACGCGCGCGGCCTGGT
>CAXSHC010000422.1:995-2268 GCA_964236745.1 uncultured Acetobacteraceae bacterium | reverse complement strand
CCGGTGTACGAGACGGTGGAAGGCTGGCAGGGCAGTACCCGCGGTGCCCGTTCCTGGGGCGCGCTGCCGGCAGCCGCCATCAAGTACGTGCGCCGCATCGAGGAGCTGGTCGAGGCGCCGGTGACGCTGCTCTCCACCAGCCCGGAGCGCGACGACACCATCCTGATGCGCGACCCGTTCGAGGGCTGAGCCCACTCCCTTAAGGCGGGCTTAACGTTCGCCGCCGCATCATGCCGGTCACGGGGCAGGTCGTGCGGGGCGAGGGGATGCGGGGACGGCAGGACGAACCGACCGAAGGCGGCGCGATCATCATCGATCGCCGCTATCAGGTATTTCCCGGCTCCCCATGCGGCGAGTTCGCGGGGCTTCCCGCTTTTGCGGCGGACCAGCGCGTCCTGGTGCCCGACGGCTCGCGCGGCGCCGATCACGCCCTGCCGACCCTGGTCGCGGTCAAGGCCCGTCGCGACGCGCCGCCGCCCGCGAACCTTCCGTTGTTCCTCAACACCTACAACACCGCCCTGCTGATGCCGATCGCGCACGGCGCCGGGGGCGGGGAGTACTGGATCGTTTGCGACGCTCCACCGGGCCCGTCGCTCCGGGACAGCCTGACGGAGTCCAGCGTCCCGCCATCCGAGGCGGAGCTCGCCAGCATCTACCTCCGCCCGCTGGCCCTGGCGCTGGGGCGCCTGCACGGGGCCGGGCTGGTGCATCGCGGCGTCAGGCCGGCGAACCTGTATCGCTCGGTGGAAAGCGGTCGCATCCTGCTGGCGCCGGGCTGCGTGATGCCGCCCGCCTTTTCGCAGCCTGCGGTGTACGAGCCCGCCTCGACCGGCATCTGCACGCCCTCCGCTCGTGGCGCCGGGCTGCCGGCCGACGACGTCTACGCGCTGGGCGTGGTGCTGCTGGAGCTGCTTCTGGGCCATCCGCTGCTGCCCGATCTCGACGACGAGCGGATCGTGCACCGCAAGCTCGAGCTCGGCAGCTTCATGGCGCTGGCCGGAAACGAGCGGCTGCCGCCGGTGCTGGTGTCGCTGCTCCGGTCCATGCTGTCCGACGACCCGAACGCCCGGCCCAGCTTGGCGGCGCTCGCGGAACACGGGATCGGTGCGGAACGTCCCAAGGCGCCGCGTCCCGAGTCGCGCGCGCCGCGGCCGCTGATGGTCGGCAAGATCCCGGTGTCCACCGCCCGCTCGCTGGCGCTCGCTTTCGCGCGGCAGCCGATGGAGGCCCAGGCCCAGGTCCTGCTCCGGAGCGGCACGGTGGAGCAATGGCT
>CAXSHC010000422.1:0-985 GCA_964236745.1 uncultured Acetobacteraceae bacterium | reverse complement strand
TGCAGACGGTGGCGTTGCTGGACCCAATGGCGCCCATGTTCTGGGGCGGGCGCTGGTTCTGGCCCGACGCCATCCCGGCGATGCTGGCGATGCAGCTGATGTCGGGCGCTCCCGACGGCTTCATCGGCGAGGCGATCCGGCACGCCGCCCTGCGCCGCTGGGCGCTCCTGACCGGACGGACCGGCCTGCAGGTGTGCGAGGAACTGGAACGGCGCAACGCCCGCGCCTCGCGCCTGCCCGTTCCCGCCCTGCGCCTGCCCATGCTGGCCTACAGCCTGAACCCGTTCCTGGCCTGCACCTCGCCGGCCCTCGGCGGCGCCTGCGTGCTGCGCTCCGACCAGCTGGTGACGGCGCTGGAAGCCATGGCCAAGGGCAAGGCGCCGGCGTCGCGGCTGCTCGACATCCAGATGCTGGCGCTGCTGGCGGCGCGTTCGGAACCCCCGGGCAGCGGCCAGGAGCTGACGGTGCCATCGGACGCGGACGAGCGCCTGCTCGACCTGCAGGCACTGGCGCAGGCACAGCTGCAAAGCCGGACGCGCGGTCCGGGCGAGGCGGTATCGGCGCCGCTGGCGCTGCCGAGGCTGGCGGCCAGCCTGTTGCCGGTGGCGCGCGAGCGGCTGAACAACTGGCCGGGGAAGGGACGGCGCATGCGCCGCCTGGAGCGGCTGGACAAGGCGGCCGAAGCCGGCGACCTGGTCGAGATGCTGGAGCTGAGCTGTCGCGATGCCGACTGGGCAGAGGACGATGCGGCACTGGGTGCGGCGCGCGCGGAAGCGGACGAACTCCGCTTGTCGCACCAGGCGTCGCTCAACGACGCGCCGCAGCGCGCGCGCCAGGCACGCGTAGCCGGACGAGAGGTCGGGGTGGTGGCCGGGATCGTCGGGCTGCTCGGCGCGGTCGTAGTGGGAGTGCTGTCCTGATGGCGGGAGCTGCGGCAAAGGAGGCGAGGCTGCCGGCGACAGGCAGGCAGAACGCCCTGCTCTGG
>CAXSHC010000421.1:0-2279 GCA_964236745.1 uncultured Acetobacteraceae bacterium | reverse complement strand
CTGCGGCATGGTGGCTGACCTTCACGCCACCACCTTCGAGTTGCGCATCTCCATCCTGGAAGCCAAGGCGCAGGCGTCCGGCGTCGCGGTGCCGCCCAAGGTGCTGGAGTTCCTGGCGCACAAGATCACCACCAACGTGCGCGAGCTCGAAGGCGCGCTCAACCGCATGATCGCGCACGCCAACCTGTTCGGCCGCCCGGTGACGCTGGACGCGACGCAGGAGGTGCTGCACGACATCCTCAAGGCGCATGATCGCCGCGTCACCATCGAGGAGATCCAGCGCAAGGTGTCCGAGCACTGGAACATACGCCTCACCGACATGAGCTCCGCCCGTCGCGCGCGCGCGGTGGCGCGTCCGCGTCAGGTGGCGATGTATCTCGCCAAGCAACTCACCTCGCGCTCCCTGCCCGAGATCGGCCGCAAGTTCGGCAACCGCGACCACACCACCGTGATGCACGCGGTCAGCCGGGTGACCGAGCTGATGGAGGTCGACACCGCCTTTGCCGAGGACGTGGAGCTGCTCCGCCGCATGCTTGAAAGCTAGGGGCCGCGCCGGCGCCGGCAGGGGTTCCAGACCGGACCAGCGCCCTGCTTTCCCTTGATCTCGCTGGCTGCTACGGTCGTTGTCCCCGTTTGCGATCCCCGCTCGACAATGCCGGCGAGACCAGCACCATGAAGTTCAAGGCCGACCGCGCGACGCTGCTCAAGGCGCTCGCCCATATCCAGAGCGTGGCCGAGAAGCGGAACACCATCCCGATCCTGGCCAACGTCCTGATCGCGGTGAAAGGCGGCCGCCTGACCCTCACCGCGACCGACATGGAGATCGCCATCGTCGAGGAGATCGCCGCCAACGCCAGTCGCGAGGGCTCCACCACGGCGCCCGCTTCCGTGCTGTTCGAGATCGTGCGCAAGCTGCCGGACGGCGCCGACGTGGAGCTCGACCAGGCGGGCGGCGACGCGCCGCTGGCGTTGCGCGCCGGCCGCTACGCCACCAGCCTGAACGTGCTCGCGGTGGACGACTTCCCGTCCATGACCGCGGGCAGCCTGCCGCACCGGTTCCGCATCCCGGCCGTGGTGCTGCGCGGCCTGATCGACCGCTCGCGCTTCGCCATCAGCACGGAGGAAACGCGCTACTACCTGAACGGCATCTACCTCCATCCGGCCAAGGGCGACGCGGGCGAGATGCTGCGCGCGGTCGCCACCGACGGGCACCGGCTGGCGCGCGTCGAGACCGAGCTCCCCGCAGGCGCGTCCGGCATGCCGGGCGTGATCGTGCCGCGCAAGACCATCGCCGAGGTACGCAAGCTGCTGGACGAGGCCGGCGAGGACGTGGAGATCGCGCTGTCGGACACGCGCATCCAGTTCACCATCGGCACGGTGATGCTGACCAGCAAGCTGATCGACGGCACGTTCCCAGAATACGAGCGCGTGATCCCGCGCGACAACGACAAGATCCTTCGTGTCGGCAAGCGCGACTTCGCCGACGCGGTGGCGCGCGTGTCCGCGATCAGCCAGGAGCGGTCCCGTCCGGTGAAGCTGTCCCTGGGTCGCCACCTGCTGACCCTGTCCGCCGCGAGCCCCGACCAGGGCACCGCCAAGGAGGAGCTGGACGAGGGGCGTGTGACCTATGACTCCCTGCCAATCGAGATCGGCTTCCAGGCGCGCTACCTGAACGACATCACCGACCAGATCGACAAGAACGTGGAGTTCGTGTTCTCCGACAGCGCGGCGCCCACCGTGGTGCGCGACGTCGACAGCCCGTCCGCGCTCTACGTGCTGATGCCGATGCGCGTCTAGCGTTCCTGGCTGCCTGCAGGGTACGGGGCCGCGTGCAGGGGACGGCGCCACGTCTGGTCCGGCTGGCGCTGACCGACTTCCGCAACTATTCTACGCTGCTATGGCGCAACCAAGCGCGGATCGTGGTCGTGTCGGGCCCGAATGGCAGCGGCAAGACCAACCTTCTTGAGGCGGTGTCGCTGCTGGTGCCGGGACGGGGCCTGCGCGGTGCGCGGATGAGCGAGCTGCCGCGCCACGGTGCCGCGCACTGGGCGGTGGCGGCGCGCTTTGACGACGACGCGGACGGCTTCGAGATCGGCACCGGGACGGTTCCGGACGGGCCGCCGGGACGCCGTGTGTTCCGGCTCGACGGTGCGCCGTTGCGCGGCCGTGGCGCGATCGCGGAGCGCGTGTCCGCGATCTGGCTGACCCCGCAGATGGACCGGCTGTTCGTCGAAGGCGCGTCCGGACGCCGCCGCTTCCTCGACCGCCTGGTACTGGCC
>CAXSHC010000420.1:0-2309 GCA_964236745.1 uncultured Acetobacteraceae bacterium | reverse complement strand
CTATGAACCAGTGATCGCGCCCGCTGTGAATCCTGAATGTCAATCCGGTCTAGCTGCGGCGATCCAAACTGCCTCGTTCCACTGGTCATGGCGGCGAACACCGGCCGGCCCCCAGCCTGGCAAGGCAGCCTTTCGCGCACCAGCCACCGTTCCGGATCGACGGCGATGCCACCGGATCGGCGACACGACACCACCCCGGCAATTCGTTTCGAATCGCAAACAAGGACGCGGCGCCGATGCGTCCCACTCCCGGAGCGGGGCGATCCGCACTACCTTGTGGTTCATGAGCTTCATCGACGCCAGGAACCGCCGGACCGGCAACCTCGGGACCGCCGCTGCCGCGGTGCGGCCCGGCACCGCGGGCGTGCTGCTGGTCAACCTCGGCACCCCGGACGCGACCGACACCCGGTCGGTGAAGCGCTACCTCCGCGAGTTCCTGTCCGACCGGCGGGTGATCGAGGCGAATCCGCTGGTCTGGCAGCCGATCCTGCGCGGCATCGTGCTCAACACACGGCCGCGCAAGAGTGCGGCCAACTACAAGCGGATCTGGAACGGCACGCGGAACGAAAGTCCGCTTCGCACCTATACCCGTTCCCAGGCGGAGCAGCTCGGCGCCAGGCTCGAGGCGGAGCGCATCCCGGTGGAATGGGGCATGCGCTACGGCACGCCGGGCACGGCGGCGGCGATCGACCGGCTGATCGCCCGCGGTTGCGACCGCCTCCTGCTGCTGCCGCTGTATCCGCAATATTCAGCCACCACCACCGCGACCGCCAACGACCAGGCGTTCCGCGCCCTGATGCGACTGCGCCGGCAGCCGGCGCTGCGCACGGTGCCGTCGTTCCCGGACGATCCGGCCTATATCGACGCCCTGGCGACCGGGGTGCGTCGGCGCCTCGGGGAGCTGGACTGGACCCCGGAGGTGCTGATCGCCTCGTTCCACGGCCTGCCGGTGGAGTACGTGCAGCGCGGCGATCCGTATGTCACGGAATGCGCGCGCACCATGAACGCGTTGCGCGAGGCGCTCGGCATGACGCCGCGGGAACTGCCGCTGACGTTCCAGAGCCGGTTCGGGCCGACACGCTGGCTCGGCCCCTATACCGAGCCGAAGGTGAAGAAGCTGGCAGCGGCGGGCGTGAAGCGGATCGCGGTGCTGACGCCGGGCTTCCTCGCCGATTGCATCGAAACGCTGGACGAGATCGGCAACGAGGTGCGCGAAGCCTTCGAGCACGCCGGTGGCGAGAAGTTCGCCACCGTGCCCTGCCTCAACGACAGCGCCGAAGCGATCGACATGCTGGAGAAGCTAGTGCGCCGGGAACTGTGCGGCTGGCGGTAGCTGTCCGGCCGGTCGGCGACAAACCCGCCAGGAGGAACCGAGGAACCAGTGCCCGGACAACCTGATGTTCGGTCGGCGCCACCCCATATCAGATGGATCCACCGCTTCTTCGTTGCGAAGCAGGGCACACAGGCGCGGCCCGCGACGGCGCGCGCCCTTGAACAAGGCAACGACACAGCCGATGCGCTTCCTGGTAGCCGAAAGCGAAACGCACGAGCAGCGGGTCGCCCGTCGAGAAACCGCGGGGTGCACCTCGGCCGAAAGCTACGTCGCCACGCTGCGATCCATCGCTGCGGACGCCGTCTGCGATGTCGTGCGCCCACACGAAACCGGTCCCGCCAGCGAGCTCTCCAGGCCGCTGGAGGAATACCAAGGGGTGTTCCTTAGCGGCTCGCCGCTGCACGTGTACAAGGACACGCCCGAAACGCGCCGCCAGCTCGCTTTCATGCGGGAAGTGTTCAGGTCCGGCACGCCGAGCTTCGGCTCCTGCGCCGGCCTGCAGGTCGCGGCGGCGGCGGCAGGCGGCGACGTGGCCGGGCTGGCGCGGCACGAGGTCGGGGTCGCGCGGCGCATCACCGCCACAGCGGAAGGGTGTCGGCACCCGATGCTGTCGGGCCGGCCGGCTGCCTGGGACGCGCTGGCCATCCATTCCGACGCGGTCGAGCGGCTGCCGGAAGGGGCGACGTTGCTGGCCGGGAACAGCGCCTGCGCCGTCCAGGCGGTGGAAATCCGCCACGACAACGGCGTCTTCTGGGGGGTGCAGTACCATCCGGAGCTCGACCTGTCGGAGATCGCGGCGGCGATGCGCCGGCAGAGCGACGACCTGCTCGACCAGGGCCTGGTGCAATCGACGGCAGATGCCGAGGGTTACGCGGCGCTGTTCGACGCGATCAACGCGGAGCCGGACCGACCGGACCTCGCTTGGCGCCTCGGCATCGACACGGAGATCACGAAACCGGCGCAAAGGCGGCGGGAA
>CAXSHC010000419.1:0-2324 GCA_964236745.1 uncultured Acetobacteraceae bacterium | reverse complement strand
GAACATGGTCCTGACTTTCCGATCTCTTGATCCGCCTGCTTCCCGCTGGTGCGGGTGCCGGCGAACCCAGTCGCTTCTTGTGATGGGCCGGGCCCCCGTTGGCGGCGACACGGCAACGCCTCTTCCGGCTGGAACCAGCCTGAAGCGACGCGCGGCATCTATCCGATTGACGTGGTTGCTGTCAATCGGTTGTCAGGCGGCGCCCCCGGAGGTTATATGCCGACCGCCACCGCCTCCGGAGAGGTGCCAGAGTGGTCGATCGGGACGGTCTCGAAAACCGTTGTGCGCGCAAGCGTACCGTGGGTTCGAATCCCACCCTCTCCGCCAGGACGGCCTTTCCCAACTTCGTTCGATCCGAATGGCCCTTGCTGCGAAGCGGCGAGCGAACGTTCGACGTGAATGGTCAGGATCGCGTCATCCAGCGCCGTTAGCACCATCGGGCCTGATCCGTGTCGCTACGACGCCGGGTGCGGCCGACGTGGTCAGCGACAACAGCGATACCGGATAAGGCACCCGCGCCGAGACCCGGAACCGGCGCGGCGACTGGCCGACCTGCTGGCCGAAGGACTCGTAGAAGCGCGACAGGGAGTTGAAGCCGACCTCGAAGGCGATCGAAGTGACGTCGCGGTTGGTCGACAGCAACAGCTCCTGCGCCTTGTGCAGCCGGCAACGAGTCAGGAACCCGCCGATGGTCATGCCGGTCGCGTGGCGGAACACCGACATCGCGTGGTTCTCGTGCAGGCCGGCCACCTTGGCCACGTCGGCGATGCGCAACGGGCCGGCGGCATGCGCCAGCACGTGCCGGATCATGGCGATCACCTTCGCCGACCGGGCCGGGCAGGGGGCCGCTTCCGCCTGGTCGTCCGGCCGCGTGAGGTCGCTCCAGCCGCGCCGGTCGATGCGTCGCAGGCAGAGCTCGAGCTCGGCGTGGTCGAGTTCGGACATCGGCGCCTGCTCCTCGACCAGGGCGTGGTGCAGCACGTCCAGGCGTGCCAAGTCGAGGCGCAACCCGGACGCGGCACCCTTGCCGTCGCGACGGGCGACCACCATGCCGCCGGCCAGCACCGCGAACTGGAGCCGCGTGCTCAGCTTCAGCCCGAGAAACATCTCGACCGGCACGTAGATGCAGATGAACCGCGTCTTCGGCGCGACGCGTATCGTCTGGTGCGGGAAGGCGCCCCAGAACAGCGCCAGGTCGTTGCAGCGCAGTTCCAGCTCGCGTCCCTGGAAGGCATAGGCCGCCTCGCCGCCCAGCAGCAGGTTCAGCTCGACTTGGCTGTGGGTGTGCGGCTGCGCCATCGGCAGCATGGATTTGGACGGTCCGGCATGGAACACGTCCTCGCGGACCCGGAACGGGTCGAACTCGTTGTTCATCGTCCTGCCGATCGCCGAACCTTAGGATCCCGGATAAACCTGCGCCGAAAGCGGACGACAGGAAAGCCGCTTCCTTTCTAGTCTCGCTTCCATGGTCGCCGGGGAAACACCGGCCTTCGCCGCATAAGGGGCCAGCTCGGGAAGGGACGCTCATGCTTTACCGGACATCCGGCCGATCCTCGGCCGGGCGCAAGACGTCGTCGGTCGGAACGTCGCTCGCTCACACGCTGCTCGCCAACACACTGCTGACCAGGACAATGCTGGCCGGCATCGCGGCGCTGGGCATCGCCGCCGCCCCGGTGCTGGCGCAGGCCGCGACCCTGGTGTTCAACGCCGACACCTCCGACGCCGCCCCGCGCGCCGCGTTCGAGGCGGTGGTCGCCAAATTCAAGGCGGAGAACCCGGGCATCGACGTCCGCTTCAACGTGTACGACCACGAAAGCTACAAGCAGTCGATCCGCAACTGGCTCACCTCGGCGCCCCCGGACGTGGTGCTCTGGTACACCGGCAACCGCATGCGCCAGCTCTCGGGCCCTGGACTGCTGGACGACGTGAGCGACCTGTGGACGCCGGAGATGAAGGCGCAGTTCCCGGCTAAGGCGGTGGAAGGCGTCACCGACCATGGCAAGCAATACGGTGTGCCCTACAGCACCTACCAGTGGGGGATCTACTACCGCGCCGACATCCTGCAGAAGAACGGCCTCGGCACGATCAACACCTGGAACGACATGCTGGGCGCCTGCGACAAGCTGCGCGGCGCCGGCATCGACCCGATCGTGATCGGCACCAAGGATCTGTGGCCGACCGCCGGCTGGTTCGACTACCTCGACCTGCGCACGAACGGCTTCGACTTCCACCAGACCCTAATGGCCGGCAAGGTGGCCTGGACCGACCCGAAGGTGAAGGCGGTGTTCGCGCACTGGAAGGAGCTGCTCGACAAGAAGTGCTTC
>CAXSHC010000418.1:0-2357 GCA_964236745.1 uncultured Acetobacteraceae bacterium | reverse complement strand
AAAGTGTCGACCAGGGTGTGGTGGCACCATTCCGGGCGGCGAAGCGGGATCAGGTCGTAGAACAACGCCCCGGTGCGAACACCGTTCTCGCGGCGAACGCGCTCCAGCAGCTGGCCGTAATCGGGCCGGTGCCACGGGGCGCCCAGCGACAGCAGCCAGTCGCCGGCATGGGCGACGTCGCGAAGCGTCGCTCCTTGCTCCGATAACTCCAGCGGGTTCGCACGCTCGGCCGCCGGCTGCACCCCGGATGCGTCGGCGAGGCGCGGTCCGGGCTCCCGGCCGAGTTCCGACAGCGAGCGCAGGGCCGCCTTCTGCAGGATGCGGAACCGGAAGAAGCGCTCGCGCGCCGGGCCGGGCAGCCTGGCATCCACAGCGGCGACGATCCGGCGCGGCAGCCGACGCGCCGGACGCGGCCTGGCCGGCGCCGGCGCCTGTTCCTGCTCGATCCGGGCCATTGTCAGGCCGTGGCACAGCGCACGAACTTCCGCCCAGGACACCAAGCGGAAAGCGTCACCGTGCTGCCCGATCCGCACGAAGCCGATCCGCCGCCCCGTTGCCCGCCCCCGCGCCTCGAGCGCGCTGTACAGCTCGAAGGTCAGGCGCTGGATGCCGCTCAGCCTGGAGTTATGGCGGACGTAGTGGAACAGGTCGTCGACATCGATCCAGATCGCAGATGCCTGTCCCATCCCTGTTCCTCGTTCCTCGGAGCGCAGGAACCATGCGACGCTGCTATCGTCAATTCCGTCGTAATCTCCCGACCACACGCCCGCCGCCACGAAGCATCGGCCACGTGCGACGCGGCGCCGCCGGATCGAGGCAGCATCCGCCGCTTTCAGCCGTCAGCAGCGGGTGCAGGAACCGTTCCCGGCGCAGCGCCCGCCGGTGACGCGAGGCGACCAGGAGGCGGCTCCGCTCCAGCTGGCGCCGGTTGACGGGATCGGAGTCGGGGGTGCGGCTGCCGAGCTCGTCGTGAAGCAGCACCGCTTCCCGCGCCAGCAACACGCCAAGTCCGGCCTTGCGCAGCCGCAAGCAGAATTCGAGGTCGTTCCAGGTCACCGGCAGCGACTCGTCCAGCCCGCCCATCCGCTTGAACACTGTCCGGCTCATGGCCAGGCAAGCCCCCGTCACCGCCGGAACCGCCTCGACCCGGGGCAGCGGTTGATCCTCGCAGCGCAGGTGCGTCGCCTGCGGTCCCGGCCCGAGCAACACCCCGGCATGCTGCACCGTGCCGTCGCGGTAGCGCAGCACCGCGCCCACCGCGCCCACCCCCGACAGCAGGCACGCACGCACCATCGGCCGCAGCCAGCCCGGCTCGACGCACTGGACGTCGTTGTTCATCAGCACGACGATCTCGCCGGTGGCGGCCGCGACGCCGTCGTTGTTCAACGCCGACCAGTTGAACGGGCCCGGCCGGCGCAGCACCCGGCACCCGTCCCGTTCCAGCCGGTCGAGCAGCGCTAGGGCCGCTGGCTCCGCGCTGCCGTTATCGACCAGCACGACCTCGACCGACGGATAGTCGGTGCGAGCACGGAGCGAGCCCACGCAGCGCTCAAGCAGCTCCGCCCGATCGCGCGTGGCGATCACCACCGAAACGGGCGGCGTCGGCCCGACCGTCACGCGCTCCTTTGGCACCGGCGGCCCGAACCGCACCAGCCGGTGGCACAGGATCGCCGGCAAGTGCACCAGCGGTTCCCCACCTACCCGCTCGCCGCGCCGCCGCTTCGTCCCGCGCAGCAGGACCAAGCCCGACTGCTCCTGCGCAAGCGAGGCCTGGCCAGGCAGGATCGGCTCGACGCAGGATCCGTCATCGCGTCGGCGGTCTTCGTCGCAGCACACCGCGTCTGCCCAGGGCCTGCGGCAGATGGCGAACCCCAGAAGCGCCAGGGCCGCCGGCGACAGCGTGTCGCCGGGCCGGAGCCGGCCGATCCATCCCGTCCGGGGCGGGGCATCGTTTCCACCCGCCGCCACCGTGATGCGCGGGTCGGCCGGTGGCACGAACCCGGCCGGCAGGCTTCCGCGCAGGACCAGCCGCCAGCGGCCGTACACCTGGCCGGATAGGCTGGCGACCGTGGTATCGAGCTGCTCCCTGTTGTCGCCCGGCCCGAGCTCGATCAGAAGGCCTATCCTCGGCCCGATCGCCCGGAGCAGGGGAAACACCCGCTTCGCCGCCGCCGTCAGCGCGCGATCGGTTTCGGTTGTCCATAAACGATAGGCCCAGGCCGGATAAACGTCGTCCTCGGCCGGATCGACGCCAGCCGGAAACAGCGCCTCTAGGACGGATGTTTCCCGCACGCGCGCGTCACGGACCAGCCCGGCCACCAGCGCGGGAACGCTTCCCGCCTCGGTCCAGGCGGGAT
>CAXSHC010000417.1:0-2368 GCA_964236745.1 uncultured Acetobacteraceae bacterium | reverse complement strand
CGTCACGGCGCGGGCCCCATGGACGCGGCGTTCGCGTCCGACTTCCAGCCGGTGCAGGACAACGCCGCCCTACATGGCGCGGTGGGCATCCTGGAGGAGCTGCATGGCGCACCGCACGGCACCGTGCTGAGCTACCGCGAGGAGGCCGGGTCCTGGACACCAGTGTTCGCCGACAACCCCATCGAGCGCGCGCAGCACGAACGAACCGCGCGCCCATTTGGGCAGGGCGCGCTCGACACGGTGTCGGCCTTGTTCGCAACCGGCTGGGCCGGCACGCTTCGCCTGCACGACATCACCCCGGACGCGGTGCGGGCGGCGCTGGAAGCGGTGTGCTCGTCGCCGGACCCGGCGGAGCGGGCGGCGCTGGGCAGCCTCGGGCACTGCGCCACCTTCGACCACGCAATGGCGGAGCCGCTGGTGCCGCCCGGACTGGCGCCGGAGGATGCCGAGCCGCGCCGGGTGGCGCTGCGCGACTGCGGCTGGCCGGTCGGCACCGCGCATCGCTGGCTGGCGCAGGCCGCGCCTGAGCGCCGGGAAGCCCTAGCCGCGTGGCTGCAAGAACGGCTGTCGGCGCTGGGCCCCCGCGCGCTGCGCCAGTTCGAGTGACCGGGCGGCGGTAGGCACCCGGAGCCCGACCGCCTATGCAGGCGAAATGAGCTATCCGCCCCATCCCGACAGCATGCGCAGGATCGTTCCCGGTCCCGCCGGGTCGCGCGTGGCGGTGCTGATGCGCACGCGGGACCGGCCGGTGCTGCTGGCGCGCGCGCTCGCCAGCGTGCTGGCGCAGGCGCACGCGGACTGGCACCTCCTGGTGGTGAACGACGGCGGCGACCCGGCCGCGGTGGACGCCTTGGTTTCACGTCACGACACCGGCTTCGACGGCCGGATCAGCGTGCTGCACCATCCCGAAAGCCTCGGCATGGAGGCGGCCTCCAACGCGGCGCTGGCGGAAGCCGACCGCCTCGGCCCGTTCCACCACATCGCGGTGCACGACGACGACGACACCTGGCACCCCGATTTCCTCCACCACACCACGCGCTACCTCGCCCTGCCGGAGAACGCGGACAAGGCGGCGGTGCTGACGCACTGGACGGTGGTGCGCGAGCGCCTGCACGGCAACGGCGTGATCGAGGACGGGCGCGATCCCGGCCCGTTCGACGCCCACGTGCTCGAGCTCGGCGCGATGCTGGCGCGCAACCGCTTCCCGCCGATCAGCCTGCTGCTGCGTCGCGCGGTCGTGGCGGCGGCTGGCCCGTTCAACGAGGCGATGCCGATCCTGGGCGATTGGGACTACAACCTTCGCGTCCTGCTTCTGGGCGACATCGGCGTGCTGCCGGAAAGGCTGGCGTTCTACCACCAGCGTCCGGCCTCGGACGCGCCGACGCGCTACGCCAACACGGATGCGGACCGGCACGCCGTCGGCACCGCGCTTTACCGCAACAGCCGGCTGCGCGCGCTGGGTGCCGCCGATCCGGCCGCGTTGTCGCTGATCCACGTGCTGGGGCTGCAGGCCGAGCGCTACCACGAGCAGGCCGAGCTGCAGCACACCCGCATCCTGGCCAACCTCGACCGCAACGGCCTGTGGGGCCACGCCCGGCACGAGGACCTGCAGGAGCGGCTGGTCCGGGTGGAGCAGACGCTGGCGCGCATCGAGGCGCAGCTGTCGCGGCTGGAGGTTCCGGGCGCGGTGCCGGCGCCGTTGTGGCGGCGGGCCGCGCGCCGCCTGCGCCGCGAGATCGGCCAGGGGCTGGGCCGCCGCCGCGCCGATTGACCGTGGCGCGCCCTGCTCCTCATAACACCGGCTGCGCACGAGTTCCGGTGCCGCCGCAGCACCTGGTTCCAGCAGGAGCGGCAGCATGACCGACGAGTATCGCGACACCGTGTTCCTGCCGCGCACCGGCTTTCCCATGCGCGGCGATCTGCCGTCCCGGGAGCCCGCGACCCTGGCGCGTTGGGAGCGGAACGGACTCGACGCGGCGCTGCGCCACGCCGCCGTCGGCCGCCCGCCCTTTGTGCTGCATGACGGCCCGCCCTACGCCAACGGCCACCTGCACATCGGCCACGCGCTCAACAAGCTCCTCACGGACGTGATCAACAGCGCCCACCGCATGAGCGGGCAGGATCGAGGAGGAGTACCGGAAAGACGGGCGCGACAAGGACCAGGTGCCGGTGCTGCAATTCCGCGCCGAATGCCGCGCCTACGCGCAGAAATGGCTGGACATCCAGGCGGCCGAGTTCCGACGCCTCGGCGTGCAGGGCGACTGGGCCGGCCGCTACGCCACCATGGACTATGCGTCCGAGGCGGCGATCGCGGCCGAGAGCGGCAAGTTCCTGCAGGCCGGCACGCTGTATCGCGGCCTGCGCCCGG
>CAXSHC010000416.1:0-2371 GCA_964236745.1 uncultured Acetobacteraceae bacterium | reverse complement strand
ACGACGGCGCGCTGGTGTTCATGTCCGGCTGGACCGGCATCGACTTCGGCCAATACGCGCCCACCGATTTGGTTCGCAAGGTCGAGACCAACGCCATCATCTCTGCTGTCGAGGCGCTGTCGGAGGGCGACCCGGACAAACGCTGGACGGTTGAGGAGCTGGCGAAGTTCGGCGGCATCGGTGGCATGGGACCGGTGATCGTGGGCTCGGCTGCCACCGTGGCCGACATCCTGCAGGACTGGGTGGCCCAGACCGGCGTCGACGGCTTCAACCTGGCCTACGCGGTCACGCCGGAAACATTCGAGGACGTGGTCCGGCACCTGGTGCCAGAGCTGCAGCGGCGCGGCGCCTACCCGACCGCTTATGCATCCGGCACGCTGCGCGAGAAGCTGTTCGGCGACGGCCCCTACCTTCCCGCCAGCCACCCCGCGGCGCGCTACCGCGACATCGAGCGCGTCAAGCGCGAGGCTGCGGCGGTGCGGCGACCGGCTGCCTGACCGCGATGATCGAGATCAACGGCCTGCACAAGACCTTCGAGCTGCCGGGCGGCGGAGTGGCCGAGGTGCTTAAGGGCATCGACCTGGTGGTTCCCGACCGGTGCATCACCGCCGTGGTGGGGCCGAGTGGCTCGGGCAAGACGACCCTGTCCCGGTGCATCAGCTTGCTCGATCAGCCGACCGCCGGCTCGATCCTCGTGAACGGGATGGACCTGTCGCACCTGACGGGCGAGGCGCTGCGGCGGCAGCGGCGCGCCATCGGCACGATCTTTCAGTCCTCCGCGCTGCTCAGGCGCAAGACGGCGGCGGAAAACGTCGCCCTGCCGTTGCGCTTCTTCGGCGTGACCGACGCTGGCATCCGGCAGCGCGTGGACGAGCTGCTGGACAGCGTCGGGCTTCCCGACAAAGCGCATCATTATCCAGGCCAGCTTTCGGGCGGCCAGCGGCAGCGCATCGGCATCGCTCGGGCCCTCGCGCTCGGGCCCCAGGTGTTGCTGTCCGACGAGGCCACCTCCGGGCTCGACCCGCAGGCAACGGAGTCCATCCTGGCGCTGCTGCGGCAGCTCAAGGACCGGTTCAGCCTTTCGGTGATCCTGATCACCCACGAGATGGATGTCGTGCGGGGCACGGCTGACCAGGTGGCGGTACTGCGCCAGGGCCGCATCGTCGAGCGGGGATCGGTCGGCGAACTCGTTGCCGATCCGGCTTCGGTGACAGGTGGTCAGCTCTTACCGGTGGTGGCGGCGCTAAGCGATGATCCCGAGCTGCTGCAGCTTGAGGTGCGCTATGCCGCCGATCGGCCGGTTCCGGCGGACTGGATCAGCCGGCTGTGCGAGACGCTGCCGGTGCGCGTGTTGCTGCTTGGTGGCAGCGTCGAGGCGTCAAGCGGCGGCACCATCGGGCGGCTGAGGCTGGGCGTGAGCTGGCAGCCCGGATCGTTGCCCAGGACCGAGGCCGTGTTGCACGAGCTGTCCCGCTTCGGCCTGAATGTGGCCGTGCTGCGGGAACCCGCTTTCCATCCCGCAGCGGAGTGCGCCTCGTGAGCACCCGTCCGATCACGCAGGACATTGTCCTCAGCAACGACACGCCCTGGACCGACCTGCCCTCGCTCATGCTTCCCGCCTATGCCCAGACCTGGATCATGGTCGGCATCGTCATGGTCTTCGTGGTGACCATCGGCGGCGGCGCCGGCGTGACGCTGTTCAACAGCTCCTCCCGCGGGCTGCTACCGCATCGTCGCATCAATCGCACCTTGAGCTGGGTGGTCAACGTGGGGCGATCGCTGCCCTTCCTGGTGCTCATGGCGGCGATCATCCCGTTCACGCGTTTCCTCACGGGTACGACAATCGGCATCCCGGCGGCGGTCGTGCCGATGGTAGTCGCGGGCATTCCGTTCTTCGCCCGCCTTGTCGAGACCGCCCTGCGCGAGCTACCGGAGGAGGCGACCGCAGTCGGTCTCGTGTCGGGCGGCTCCTTCGTGCAGATCATCGGCACGGTGCAGCTCAGCGAGGCACTGCCCGGCCTGACCGCTGCGGTCACGCTGAACGTGATCTCCATGATCGAGTACTCCGCCATAGCCGGTACGATTGGGGCCGGCGGCATCGGCTACCTCGCAGTGGTCTACGGCTACCAGCGCTTCGACCAGCACGTGATGATCGCGACCATCGTTGTCCTGGTCATCACCATTCAGCTCGTCCAGTTCCTCGGCGACCGTCTCGCCACGGCCGCGCGGCGTCCATGACCCTGCTTTCAACAGCATCGAGACCTCGTACATGACCAGCAATCAAGTGGATTTCGAGCTCAAGAAGAAGAACCGGCTGCCGTTCCTGCTCGCCGGTGTGGTTGTGCTGCTGGCGCTCGCCGGCAGCGGCTAC
>CAXSHC010000415.1:0-2379 GCA_964236745.1 uncultured Acetobacteraceae bacterium | reverse complement strand
TAGGTGCCGCACTCGATCCGGTCGGAGACCACGGCGTGACGCGCGCCGTGCAGCCGGTCCACGCCATCGATGACGATGATGCCCGCGCCCTGGTCGGTGATGCGGGCGCCCATCGCCACCAGGCAGGCGATCAGGTCGGCGATCTCGGGCTCGCGCGCGGCGTTGATGATCTCGGTGCGTCCATCCGCCAGGGTCGCCGCCATCAGCAGGTTCTCGGTGGCGCCGACGGAGGCGAACGGCAGCACGATCCGGGCTCCGGTCAGGCCGGACGGGGCCCGCGCGTCGATGTAGCCCGCTTCCAGCTTGATCTCGGCGCCGAGCGCTTCCAGCCCCTTGAGGTGCAGGTCGACCGGCCTCGTACCGATGGCGCAGCCGCCCGGCAGCGACACGCGCGCCTCGCGGGCACGCGCCAGCAGCGGCCCCAGCACCAGGATGGAGGCGCGCATCTTGGACACGATGTCGTAGGGCGCCTCGGTGTTGGTGATGTCGCCGCCGACCGACAGCACCTGGCCTTCACCCGAAGCGTCGCCGCGTCCGCCGACATCCTCCACGGCGATGCCGTGCTGGGCCAGGAGCAGGCGCATCGTCGCGATGTCGTCGATGCGCGGCACGTTGGACAGCACCAGCCGCTCCGACGTCAGCAACCCGGCCACCAGGAGCTTGAGCGCCGAGTTCTTGGCGCCCCCGATGGGGATCTCGCCGTGCAGCGGACGTCCGCCTCGTATCAGGAACCGGTCCATCGCACGCCTCCGTCACATCCGCGGCGTGGCGACGCCGCGCTGGCCCATGTACTTGCCGGCCTTGTCCGCATAGCTCACCTCGCAGGGGCCGGCGCCCTGGAGGAACAGGAACTGGCAGATGCCCTCGTTGGCATAGACCCGCGCCGGAAGCGGCGTGGTGTTGCTGATCTCGATCGTCACCTGCCCCTCCCATTCCGGCTCCAGCGGCGTCACGTTCACGATGATGCCGCAGCGTGCATAGGTCGACTTGCCCAGGCACACCACCAGCACGTCGCGCGGAATGCGGAACACCTCGATCGTGTGCGCCAGCGCGAAGCTGTTGGGCGGGATGATGCATACCGGAACGTTCCGGGAAACAAAGCTCTGCTCGCTGAAGTTCTTCGGATCCACGGTGACGCTGTCGACGTTGGTGAACACCTTGAACTCGGACGCGACGCGCGCGTCGTAGCCGTAGGAGGACAACCCGTAGCTGATGACGCCGTCGCGCTTCTGCGTCTCGACGAACGGCACGATCATCGCCTGTTCCGTCGCCATCCGGCGGATCCAGCTATCGGGCATGACCGGCATGGGGTCGATCCTCGTAGGACACGGTTCCCGGCGTCCGACACGGACCGGAAGCGGACCTCATGTCAGGAGCACTAGCCCGGGTTCAGCCCGATGGGCAATCGCCATCCCGGGAACCGGCCCCGGTGTCGACTGGCAACGCGTCCGCAGGCAGTGGTGCCGCTTCCTTCCGTTCCCGTGCCTGCTGCTTGCGTCGATGCAGATTGTCCCGCAAAGCCATCGCCTCACGAGTCACTCGTGCCTGGCGCTCCGCTTCCTGCCGGCCGCCCAGGACCGGACCACTTCCGGATTCCTTGGTCATGGTGATGCCTGGTGGGAGCGTCGCAAGGCGGTGTCCTGGCGCGGGTTCCGGTCAGCTGGTGCTGCTGCAGGGACTCGAACCCTGGACCTCTCCCTTACCAAGGGAGTGCTCTACCACTGAGCTACAGCAGCACGACCATCGGACGTGGCGCGGTTCCTAGCTTCTCGCGCCAAACGCTGCAAGGGGTTTGCCGACCCATCCGGGATCACGCCGGCAGGGCAGGTTCCAGCACCACCTGACTGTCGAGGAAGGCGTACATCGCATCCCGGATCATCGTCCCGATCTCACGGAACGACGTCTCCGACATCAGCTACAGGCGACGCGCAGTGCCGCGGCGGTGGCGCACCAGCCTGTTGCGTAAAGCTGGCTGCGCACCTGCCCAGTCAGCCAACCGGCCTTGCGCGGACGCGGCATCTGCGGCCCTTCCGGACCTGGCCAGATGCGGAAGCTTGTGCGTGCTTTTGGAAACAGTCTCCTGTGACGCCCGACACGGCAGCGCCCTAGCAGCCGCATCCGGCGGAGACGGTCTCGATACGATCGACCGTCTACTGCCGTTTGACCGCCGAACGATTGTGTTGGTCACCAAGGCGCCACCGCTGCGTATTCCCGGGCAAATGGTCATTGAGCTTGCGGCCTCACAGTCGATTTGCCTGACGGTTCGGCTTAGTGCGGATGGCGGGAGTCTTTTCCGTCTCATTCACTCTTGACGCTTCCCTCCCTGGGGCCTAAATCCCCGTTCGCCGCGCTGACCTAGGTTTGGGGTTGTTCTCCATC
>CAXSHC010000414.1:1968-2383 GCA_964236745.1 uncultured Acetobacteraceae bacterium | reverse complement strand
GTCAGCCGCGTCATGTACACCAGGGCGGCGATGCCGACGCACAGCCCGGTCACGGTGAAGGCCAGCACCTTGAACACGAACGGGCGGTGGCCGGACAAGCGCACCGCCTCCTCGTTGTTGCCGATCGCGTAGATCATGCGGCCGAACACGGTGCGGGTCAGCACCACCCAGCCCACCCCCAGCAGCACCAGCGCCAGCACGAACATCACCGGCACGCCGAGCACGCTGGCGGTGCCGAACGCGTTGAAGCTGTCGGGAAAATCGTAGATCGTGCGGGCGTTGGTCACTTCCAGCGCGGCCCCTCGTGCCACGTTGAGCATGCCCAGCGTGACGATGAAGCTCGGCACCCGCCAGAACGACGACACGAAGCCGTTCAACGCGCCGCACGCCATGCCGACCGCGAGGCTGGCCAGGA
>CAXSHC010000414.1:0-1958 GCA_964236745.1 uncultured Acetobacteraceae bacterium | reverse complement strand
CCGAGCCCGATCGCCGCCGGGTCCGACAGGTCGAGCTTCAGCACGCTGCCCGCGACCACCGCGCTCAACGCCATCACCGCGCCCACCGACAGGTCGATGCCGCCGATCAGGATCGCGAACGTCATCCCCGTGGCCAGGATCAGGTTGATGGTGATCTGGGTGAGGATGTTGGCGACGTTCTCGTGCGTGGTGAAGTCCGGCGCCACGGCTGCGAAGAACACCACCATCGCCAGCAGCGCCAGGCCGATCCCGGCCTCGCGCAGGGCGCGGCGGGCGAGAACGCCACTGCGGGAAGCGCCAGAGGAAGCGGGGCCGCCTGCGGGCTGGGACGCGTTGCTGACCGACATCGAGATCCCGCCTCAGGCTGTGTGCATGAACTGGCTGTAGGCGAGGGACAGGATGCGCTCCTCGCTGAAATCAGGCCGCGCCACCTCGCCGGCGAGCCGGCCGCGCGACAGCACCAGGATGCGGTCGCACAGGTGCATCAGCTCGGGCAGCTCGGACGACACCACGATGATGGCGCGCCCGTCGGCCGCGAGCCGGCACAGCAGGGCGTAGATCTCGGCCTTGGCGCCGACGTCGATGCCGCGCGTGGGCTCGTCCAGCATCAGCACCGGCGCCTCGTCGCCGAACAGCCACTTGGCCAGCACCACCTTCTGCTGGTTGCCGCCCGACAGCTGCACCACCGGCTGCTCCGGCCCGCTCAGCCGGATCGCCAGCTCGGTGGTCATGCGGGCGGTGGCCTCGCGCTCCGCGTCACGCCGGAGGAAGCCCGCCCGGGTGACCCGGCGCAGCCGGACCAGGGTGGTGTTCACCCGCGCCGCCATCGGCAGCACCAGCCCTTCCTCCTTGCGGTTCTCCGTCACCAGGCAGATGCCGGCCCGCACCGCGTCGCGCGGCGAGCGGATCGACACCGGTCGTTCCTCGCGCAGGATGCGGCCGCCCTCGATCGGGTCCGCGCCGAAGATCGCCCGCACCATCTCGGTCCGTCCGGCGCCGACCAGGCCGGCCAGGCCCAGGATCTCGCCGTATCGCAGGCCGAAGCTGAGGCCAGGGCCGGGGGGTGCGCCGGCGGGACGCAGGTTTTCCACACGGAGCGCTTCCCGCCCCAGCGGCGCGCCGGCCAGCGGCGCCTGCGCTGCCAGGGTGCGGCCGATCATCTGCCGCACCAGGGCGCCCGCGTCGGTGTCCGCGGTGCGGGTGGTTTCCACCTTCTGGCCGTTGCGCAGCACCGTCACCCGGTCGCACAGGTCGAAGATCTCGCCCAGGTGGTGCGACACGTAGATCATGCTCAGGCCCTGCTGCTTGAGCAGGCGTATCTGCTCGAACAGCCGTCCCGCCTCGCGCGGGGTGAGGGTGGCGGTGGGCTCGTCCAGCACCAGCACGCGCCCCTCGCTCGACAAGCCGCGCGCGATCTCCAGCAGCTGCATCTGGGCGATGCCGAGCCGCTCCACCGGCGTGCGCGGCGACACCTCGTCCAGGCCCACGCGCGTCAGCAGCGCCTGGGCGTCGCGGTCCATCGCGCGGCGGTCGACGAAGCCGAAGCGGCGTCGCGGCAGCCGCTCGAACAGGAGGTTCTCCGCCACGCTCAGCGCCGGCAGGAGGTTGAACTCCTGGTGCACCACGCGGATGCCGGCACGGATCGCCTGCAGCGGCGACCCTGGCGCGTATGGCGCGCCCGCCAGGGTCATGCGGCCGGCATCCGGGCGGTGGATGCCGGCCAGCAGCCGGATCAGGCTGGACTTGCCGGCGCCGTTCTCGCCGGCAAGCGCGTGCATCTCGCCATCCGCGATGTCGAGGTCGACCCCGTCCAGCGCCACCACGCCGGGAAAACGCTTGGTCAGCCCCTGCAGGCGCAGGATCGGCTCCGCCGCCATGCGCGGGCTCCTTGGCCTAGCCCCCGGCCGGCTAGGCGGTGACCAGCTTCAGCGGCGTCCTGATCCAGCCGGTCAGCTTCT
>CAXSHC010000413.1:0-2383 GCA_964236745.1 uncultured Acetobacteraceae bacterium | reverse complement strand
TCGACTTTCCCATCGCCGGCAAGACCGGCACCAGCCAGGACTGCCACGATGCCTGGTTCGCCGGCTTCTCGCCCAGCCTGCTGACGGTGGTGTGGGTGGGCTACGACAACCCGCAATCCCTGGGCGAGAAGGAGGACGGCGACACCGTCGCCGGTCCGATCTGGAACCGCTTCATGAAGGCGGCGCTGGCCGACCGCCCGAAGGTCGAGTTCCGGGTGCCGGACGGCGTGGCCGTGGTGCGATACGGCGCGGCCGTGGATGCGTTCAAGCCGGGCCAGGAGCCGGGCATCAGCCACAACCTCAACCCGGCACCGGAAAACCAGGTGCTGAGTGCTGCCGACACCGGGGCGGAGAACCTGCCCGACGTGGAATCCGACATGGGCAGCGCGGATGCGGGCGTGCCGGCCGGCTCCAGCACCTCCGTGGACGCGTCCGGTCCGGGCGTGGCGGCGCCGGCCGGCCTGGCCGGCCACGGCAACGCCCTGGCTGCGGCACCCCCGCCCAGGCCCGCCTCAGGTGACATCGGCATGGGCGGCTTGTATTGAGCCCAGCCTTGCCTTCTGTCCTTGCCTGCCGTCCATTCAGGGATCATCAGCCGCCATGTCCGCCGAGACCGAAGCCCTCAACGAGCAGATCAAGCAGTCGGTGGCGCTGCTGAGGAGGCATCTTTGACTGGGATGTCGCCCAGGGCCGCCTCGCGGAGCTGAACGCCCAGGTCGAGGACCCGGGCCTGTGGAACGACGCCGCCGCGGCACAAAAACTGATGCGCGAGCGCACGGCGCTGTCTGGCCAGGTGGACGGCGTGCTGCACCTGGAGGCGGAGGTGCGCGACGCGATGGAGCTGGTCGGGATGGCGGAGGCCGAAAGCGATGCCGCCATGGTCGCCGATGCCGTGGGCAGCCTCCGGGCGCTGGCGGCGGAAGCCAAGCGGCGCGAGATCGAGAGCCTGTTGTCCGGCGAGGCGGATACCAACGACGCCTACCTGGAGGTCAACGCCGGCGCCGGCGGCACCGAAGCGCAGGACTGGGCCGAGATGCTGCTTCGCATGTACTCCCGCTGGTCCGAGCAGCACGGCTACACGGTCACCCTGATGGAAAGCTCCGAAGGCGAGCAGGCCGGGCTCAAGTCGGCGACGCTGCAGGTGTCCGGTCCCAACGCTTATGGCTGGCTCAAGACCGAGGCAGGCGTGCACCGGCTGGTGCGCATCAGCCCGTTCGACAGCGCGGCACGCCGGCAAACCTCGTTCGCCAGCGTCTGGGTGTATCCCGTGGTGGACGACAGCATCGAGATCGAGATCAACGACGCCGACCTGAAGGTGGACACGTTCCGTGCTTCCGGCGCCGGCGGCCAGCACGTCAACAAGACCGAATCCGCGATACGCATCACCCACGTGCCGTCGGGGATCATCGTTGCCTGCCAGACCGACCGCTCGCAGCACCGCAACCGCGCAACGGCGATGAACATGCTGAAGGCGCGGCTTTACGAGGCCGAGCTGCAGAAGCGCGAGGCGGCCGCGGCGGTGACCGAGGCCGGCAAGACCGACATCGGCTGGGGCCACCAGATCCGCTCCTACGTGCTGGCGCCCTATCAGCTGGTGAAGGACCTGCGCACCGGCGTCGAGAAGGGCAACCCGGACGCGGTGCTGGATGGCGCCCTAGACGAGTTCATGGCGGCCTCGCTCGCGTCCCGCGTAGGCGCCACCCGCAGCGAGGCCAGCGCGTCGGCGCAGTAGCCGCTTTCCAGCCTTGTTCCTCGCGTGCCCGAAGGTGCTTAAACCGTCGCGGCTTCCGGCGAACGATGCCGGAAAGCGCTCATTTTGAGACAGCGGGCCAGATCCTGGTTGCCCAAGATCTAGGCACCTGATCATCATCCCGACGTCCTGCCACCGACGCCAGAAGGGAATTGATCTGTTGCGGCAGAGGCTGATCACGATCGCCGAAGTTTGATCAAATCTTCGGCAAATGCCTCAAGGCGCGCCTTTCGCGAATGGCTGGACAACGTTCTTGACATGACAGCCACGAAAACCTTTCTGTGTCGCACAAAGACCTGCCGTTGGTGGCCGCCGACCGCCCTCCGGACGCGGGGCGGCTCGATACGCGCTGCAACGCCGGCAGGTAACGGTTCCGCGTCGGAACGCTAGGAGTTTGCGGAATGGACTACGCGCAACAGCAACGAAGCCCGACGCGCCACATCGTCGGCCTCGGCATCGTCGTGCTGCTGCACGTGCTGCTGATCTATGCGCTGTTGAACGGCCTCGGCCGCGCGGTGATCGACGTGATCAAGCCGCCGATCACGACCAAGATCGTCAAGGAGGTGCCGCCGCCGCCGCCGCCGCCGCCGCCCCCACCGCCCCCGGTGCTGACCCCGCCGCCGCCGCCCCCCC
>CAXSHC010000412.1:1605-2396 GCA_964236745.1 uncultured Acetobacteraceae bacterium | reverse complement strand
ACCGCCGCGCACGACGTGCTGCGCATGAAGGGCTTCGTCGCGGTGCAGGGCCGGCCGATGCGCCTCGCGGTGCAGGGCGTCGGCACCCGCTTCCGCCAGCAGTTCGACCGGCCCTGGGCCCCGGACGAGGACCGCACCGGCGCCCTGGTGGTGATCGGCCGCGCCGGCATGGACCGCGACGCGATCGCCGCCATGCTCCGGGGCTAGGCGTTTCTCCATGCACCTGCTGGTGCGCGAAACCCGCTTCCTCGACGAGCAGGCGCAGGCCGACGACCTCGGCCACGCTCCTGCCGACCTGCTGGTGCTGTCGTTTTCCGACAGCGACCTGTCCGGCCTCGCCGCGTGCTGGGAGCTGATGCCGGCGCACGCGCGGCCATCGCTGCGCCTCGCCAGCCTGGCCCGCCTGCGCCACCCGTTGTCGGTCGACCTTTACAACGAGAACACGGTGCCTGGCTCCGGCGGCGTGCTGGTGCGCCTGCTGGGTGGCCTGGACTATTGGCGCTACGGCGCCGAGGAGCTGTCCGCCACCTGCCGCCGTCACGCCATCCCGCTGGCGCTGCTGCCAGGCGACAACCGCGACGACCCCCGGCTGGCCGAACTGTCCACCGTGCCGGCGCCGGTGCTGTCCCGGCTGGACGGCTTCCTGCGGCACGGCGGCCCGCGCAACCTGTCGTCGGCGTTGTCCTTGTTGTCCCACCTGGCCGGACGCGTTGCCGACGACGGCGCGCAGCCCGTGCCCGTGCCCGCCGCCGGGGTGCCGGGGCAGTGGCGCGTCGAGGGGCAATCGGCCC
>CAXSHC010000412.1:0-1595 GCA_964236745.1 uncultured Acetobacteraceae bacterium | reverse complement strand
CGAACGACCGCCCGCGCGCCACGGTGCTGTTCTACCGGTCGCACCTGCTGGCGAACGACATCGCGCCGTTCGACGCGCTGGCAAACGCGTTGCAGGCGCGCGGGCTGGCGCCGGAGCTGCTTTATGCCTCGTCGCTGAAGGACGCCGACGCCGCCGGCTTCGTCGCCGAACGGCTGCGCGAAACCCGTCCGGCGGTGGTGCTGAACGCCTGCTTCTTTTCCGCGCGCCGCGACGATGCCGGCTCGCCGCTGGACGCGGCCAACGCGCCAGTGCTGCAGCTGCTGCAACCGGTCGCGGGCGAGGAAGCGTGGCGCGACAGCACGCGCGGCCTGTCCCAGACCGACCTCGCGATGCAGGTGGTGTTGCCGGAGCTGGACGGGCGCCTCCTGTCGAGCCCGGTCTCGTTCAAGCACGGCCAGGCGCATGCCGCACTGCCGGGCCACGTCCACACGATCAACCGGCCGCACGCAGGCGGCATCGACCGCGCGGCGGACCAGGCTGCCGGATGGGCACGGCTCGGCCAAACGCCGGCGGCGGAGCGCCGGGTGGCAATCGTGCTGTCGGACTATCCGGGCCTTGGCGGCCAGGTCGCGCACGCGGTCGGGCTGGACAGCTTCGCCAGCCTCCAGGCGATCCTCGTGGCGCTATCGTCGGCCGGGTACGACACCGGCCCGATCCCGGACAACGAGGCGCTGGTCCGGGCGCTGTGCCACGCAGCACCCACCCGGTTGCTGTCCCTGCATCGCTACCAGGCGCTGTTCGACACCCTGCCCGACACCCTGCGGCGCGACGTGCTCGACGCCTGGGGTGCGCCCGGAGACGACCCGGCGGTGACGGAGGGCTGGTTCGTGCTGCGCCACCTTCGCCTCGGCAACCTGCTGCTGGCGGTGCAGCCGGACCGCGGCGCCATCCTGGACCGCAAGACCGGCTACCACAATCCCGCCTTGCCGCCGCGCCATGCCCTTGTCGCCTTCATGCTGTGCTTGCGCGACGTGAACGCCGTTCACGCTTTGCTGCACCTCGGCACGCACGGCACGCTGGAATGGCTGCCGGGCAAGGCCGCGGCCGCGTCCGTCGCCTGCGCGCCCGCCGCCCTGCTTCGCGGCCTGCCGGTGATCTACCCGTTCATCGTCAACAACCCCGGCGAGGCGGCGGCGGCCAAGCGCCGGCTCGGCGCGGTCACGATCGGGCACCTGACCCCGCCGGTCGCCGTGGCCGGCAGCCATGGCGCCGCCCGCGAGCTGGAGCGGCTGCTCGACGACTACGCCGCCGCCGACGGGCTCGACCGCAGGCGGGCATCGATTTTGCGCGGCGAGATCCTCGACCGCGCCCAGGATAGCGGGCTGCTGGCCGAGTTCGGGGTGGACCGCGCCGGGAGAGGCGACGAGGACGCGCTGGCCCGGCTCGACGCCCTGTTGTGCGACGTGAAGGCCCTGCCGCTGCGCGACGGGCTGCACGTGTTCGGCACGTCGCCCGCGTCCCCGGCGGCGCTGCTGCAAGCGATGCGACAAGCCTTGCCGGGCGCGGACCCCGACCGCCTCGAGGCCGACCTGCTGGCGAGCGGGCCTGCGGAGATGCGGGCGCTGCTGGCCGCC
>CAXSHC010000411.1:557-2412 GCA_964236745.1 uncultured Acetobacteraceae bacterium | reverse complement strand
GATCCCGATGTCCTTGCCCACATTCCTATCCAAACGCTTCAGGGCACCCTGCCTGGGGATCCTCGGCCTTCTCGCCGCCGCTCCGGCCGTCCTGGCGCAACCTGCCGGGGGTGCGGCCCAGCCGATTTCCGCGCTGTACGCGCGGCTGACCGAGGTCGAACACAGCCACGGCAGCTTCGCGCAGCGTGCGCAGCTGCTGGCACCGGTGATCGACCAGGTGTTCGACCTGCCCCAGGTGCTGCAAAGCTCCATCGGCCTGCGCTACCGCACACTGCCGGAGACGCAGAAGCAGCAACTGCTGGCGCAGTTCCGCCAGTTCACCGTGGCCCGCTACGTGTCCAACTTCGCACCAAGCGGCACCGACACCTTCAAGGTGGATCCGGCCGTCACTGCGTCGCCGGTGCCCGGGGAACAGGTCGTGCACACGCAGATCGTCGCCGGCGGCGCCTCCACCACGCTGAACTACGTGATGCGTCCGGGTGCCAACGGCGCCTGGCAGGTGGTCGACGTGCTGCTGGACGGCAACATCAGCCAAGTCGCAGTGCAGCGTGCCGATTTCGGTTCAAGCCTGACCTCTGGTGATGCTACCTCGTTGATCGACAGCCTGAGGAAGAAGACGCAGGCCTTCTCCGAAGGCTGAACCGTTTCCTCGGCCGAGGCCCGACCCGCTCCATGATGCTTCCATCCGTTCCGTTCGCCCTGAGCATCGCCGCCGCCGTGATCGCCGGCCTCGGCTGCATCCAGGCGGTGGTCGGCGCGGTGCTGGCGCACCGTTTTGGACAACGGGCCCGGTCGAGCCGGGGGAACGACGCGATCCCGCTGCCTGCCCTGACCGTGCTCAAGCCGCTGCACGGCGACGAGCCGCTGCTGGAACAAGCGCTTGTCAGCTTCTGCACCCAGGACTACCCCGCGCTGCAGATCGTGTTCGGCGTGCAAAGCCGCAGCGACGCCGCGATCGCGCTGGTCGAGCGGCTGCAGGCGCGCTTCCCGGCGCTCGACCTCGCCTTGGTGGTGGACGGCACGCCGCACGGCGCCAACCGCAAGATCGCCAACCTGATCAACATGCTGCCGTCGGCGCGGCACGACATCCTGGTGATCTCGGACTCCGACATCCACGCCACCCCCGACTACCTACGACGGGTGGTAGAAGCGCTGCACCGGCCGGGCGTCGAGCTGGTGACCACCCTTTATGGCGGCCGGGCCGCCAGCCCTTCGCTGGCCCGTCGCCTGGCGGCGGCACAGGTCAACCACAACTTCCTGCCGGGCGTGCTGATGTCGCGCCTGCTGGGCCGCCAGGACTGCCTCGGCGCCACCATGGCGCTGCGGCGCCCGATGCTGGACGCGATCGGCGGGCTTGCCGCGCTGTCGCCGCACATCGCCGACGACTCCGCACTCGGCAAGCTGGTGCGCGCGCAGGGCGGTGCGATCGCCATCGCCGACGCGCTGACGGTCACCACCGTGTCCGAGACCAGCCTGCGCGACCTGTTCGCGCACGAGTTGCGTTGGGGCCGCACCGTACGAAGCGTGGAGCCGGTCGGCTATGCGCTGTCGTCGATCCAGCTGCCGTTGTTCTGGGCCGCGGTCGCGGTGCTGCTGGCCCCGTCCGCCTGGAGCTGGAGCGTTCTGGCGTTGGTCTGGGCGGTGCGCGGGGTCACGGCCGCGATCATCGACCGGATGCTGGGGCATCCCGGCACCGTGCCGGTGGCGCTGCTGCCGCTGCGGGACTGGCTGTCCGCCGCGGTGATGCTGGGCAGCTTGTCCGGCCGGCGCGTCGCCTGGCGCGGACACACGCTGCACCTGCCCAGCGGCAGGATCGCGTTGCCGGTGGGCCGGCAGTTGACGCCCGGGGTGGAAG
>CAXSHC010000411.1:0-547 GCA_964236745.1 uncultured Acetobacteraceae bacterium | reverse complement strand
CGGCGACTGATCCCGCACGCCCGGGTTACGGAAGAACTAGATGACGGGCCGCATTCCGACCGCTATTGAGGCCGGCTGCCGCCCGAACCAGTGATCGGCTCTCGCGCCCGCTTCAAGGACGACCCGCACCATGATGAAGACCTTGTTCCTGCAGCCGCCCTCATTCGACGGCTTCGATGGCGGTGCCGGCTCGCGCTACCAGGCCAAGCGGGAGATCAAGTCGTTCTGGTATCCGACCTGGCTGGCACAGCCGGCGGCGCTGATCCCGGACAGCCGCCTGATCGACGCGCCGCCGGCAAAGATGGGCATGGAGCCGATCCTCCAGGACATCAAGAACCGCGACATGGTGGTGATGCACACCTCCACCCCTTCCTTCGCGTCCGACGTGAAGGTGGCGCAGATGCTCAAGGACGCCAAGCCCAGCCTCGTCATCGGCATGGTCGGCGCCAAGGTGGCGGTGCAGCCGGACGAAAGCCTGCTCAAGGGCCCCCCGATCGACTTCGTCGCCCGCAACGAGTTCGACTTCACCATCAAGGAGATCGCCGAG
>CAXSHC010000410.1:469-2423 GCA_964236745.1 uncultured Acetobacteraceae bacterium | reverse complement strand
AGGTGATCAACACCGACGCCGAAGGCCGCCTCGTCCTGGCCGACGTGCTCTGGTACGCGCAGGACCGCTTCAAGCCGCGGGCGATGATCGACCTCGCCACCCTGACCGGCGCCATCATCGTGGCGCTGGGCCACGAGCATGCCGGGCTCTACAGCAACGACGACACCCTGGCGGGGCAGCTCGGCGAGGCCGGCCGGGCGGTGAACGAGAAGCTGTGGCGCATGCCGCTCGCCGAGGCATACGACAAGGCGCTGCGCTCCGACATCGCCGACATGAAGAACATCGGCGGCCGTCCCGGCGGCTCCATCACCGCGGCACAGTTCCTCAAGCGCTTCGTGGGCGAGGTGCCGTGGGCGCATCTCGACATCGCCGGCACCGCCTGGGCCACCAAGGACGCGCCCGGCGTGCCCAAGGGCGCCACCGCGTTCGGCGTGCGCCTGCTCGACCACCTGGTGGCCACGCATTACGAGGACTAGCATCGGCTTGTTGCGGCACCCGCCGGTACGGGTGCCGTCCGGACGATGCTACGGCCGCGCCGACCTGCCGCTCCTGCCGGGATGGCAGGCAACCCTGCCGGCGCTGGCGGCGGCGCTGCGCCCGATCCACCCGCACCTGATCCACACCAGCCCGCTGCAGCGCTGCCGCCTGCCAGCCGAAGCGCTCAGCCAGCTGCTCGCCGTTCCGGTGCGAACGGATCCACGCCTGATCGAGCTCGACTTCGGCGACTGGGACGGCGCCGACTGGGACACGCTGCCGGGCCAGGCCCTGGACCAATGGGCCGCCGATCCGCCCGGCTTTGCTCCGCCCGGGGGCGAGTCGGGTCAAGCGTTGATCGAGCGCGTGGCGCAGTTCTGCCACGACCTACTGCACGGGGGCGGCTGCGCCGTCGTGGTGTCACATGGCGGGCCGCTCCGCCTGCTGGGCCCCATGCTTCGGGGCGAGAAGCCTGATCTGCTGCGGCCTGCACCGAAGCTCGGCATACTGGAATTAGTTAATTTCACGTGAAGTCGGCACCGTGACCGCTGCATGGCTGCCGCCGAACCAGCGCGTATGTTGCATTGCACAAAAACGCTTGCGCCTCGGCTTGGACCTCCGTATGTTGCACCGCACAAGACAACGGAGCAACTCCCATGGCACATGCCGCCTCGTTCACCACCTCATCCACCGTCTCGACCGGCCCGGCCCTGTTCCGGCAGTCGATGAACCTGTTCCGCCAGCGCGTCACCGAGTACAAGACGCGCGCCCGGATGCGCACTGAGCTGAACAGCTACTCCGATCGCCATCTGGCCGACATGGGCCTGAGCCGCGGCGATATCGAGGACGTGGTTCGTCACCAGTTCGCGCGCTGAAGCCTAACACTTGGCTTCAGCCGGCGGCGGCAAGCGTCAACAGCACGCTTTCCGCCAGCACGCAGCAAGCGCCGAGCACGTCCCCGGTTTGCCCGCCGATCCGTCGCCAGGCCAGCGCCGCGACCGCCAGCCCAACCAGCAGGCAGGCCGCAAGTGCTACGACCGCGGCGGCGGGCGGAACACACCCCAGGGCGATCGCAGCGGCGACAACAAACGCCATCGCCGACGCCAGGCGCGGAACCCGTCCCACCATGCGGCCCAGCCCGTCCATGCGGGCAGGCGGCAGAAGCACCAGCACCGGCAGCATCGCGGTGCGTGACAGGGCCCCGGCCAGCACGAGGCCCGCCCACGCCCGTCCCGGCGGCAGCGCCGAGATCGCCGCGACGCGTATCCCCAGCGACAGCACCAGGGATAACGCACCGTAGCTGCCGATGCGGCTGTCACGCATGATCTCCAGCCTGCGTTCCGGAGTCGCGCCGCCGAAGCCGTCCACGGTGTCGGCGAGTCCATCCTCGTGCAGGCCGCCGGTGAGCATCACCGCCACCGCGACGCTCCATGCCGCCGCCAGCAACGGCGATACCCCCAGCCGTCGCGCGATCCAGAAC
>CAXSHC010000410.1:0-459 GCA_964236745.1 uncultured Acetobacteraceae bacterium | reverse complement strand
CGACCGCCAGCCCTGCCACCGGATAGGTCCAGACCGCACGCCCCGGCCGATACGGCGCGCCGGGCGGCACCAGCCATCCGACCGGCAGCCGCGTCAGCAGCCCGAATCCGCAGGCGAGGTCCGCGCGCAGGTCGCGTAACGGCGTCACGCTCCGCCGGACACGCCGGCCTCGGCGAACGACGCCATGCCGGCATGGCAGGCGCAGGCGGCGCGCAGGATCGGCACCGTGAGCGCCGCCCCGGACGCTTCGCCGAGACGCATCCCCAGATCGAGCAGCGGGTCCAGCCCCAGCGCCGCCAGAAGTTTGCGGTGCCCGGCCTCGGCCGAGCGGTGCGACGCGAGCGCATGGTCGAGCCCGCCCGGATGAAGCCGCAGCAGCGGCGTCACGGCCGCGGTGCAGACGAACCCGTCCAGCAGCACCGGAACCCCGCGATGCCGCGCCGCGAGAACCGCCCCCAG
>CAXSHC010000409.1:0-2427 GCA_964236745.1 uncultured Acetobacteraceae bacterium | reverse complement strand
CGTCCATGGTGAAGCGCTCGCGCGACCAGTCCAGCGACGCGCCCAGCCGACGCAGCTGCTGCGTGATGCCGCCGCCGGACTGCGCCTTCCATTCCCACACCCGCTCGACAAAAGCGTCCCGCCCCAGCTCGGACCGCCGGACGCCCTGCGCATCGAGCTGCCGCTCCACCACCAGCTGCGTCGCGATGCCCGCATGGTCCGTGCCGGCCTGCCACAGCGCGTCCCGCCCCTGCATGCGACGCCAGCGGATCAGGATGTCCTGCAACGTCATGGTCAGGGCATGGCCCATGTGCAGGGTGCCGGTGACGTTCGGCGGCGGGATCATGATGGTGAAGGGTGCGGCCCCGCCATCCGATCCGGCGGCAAAGCGGTGCTCCGCTTCCCAGATGGCGTACAGGCGGGGCTCCGCCGCCGCGGCATCGAAATTCTTGTCCAGCATGCGGACGAACCTAGAGGCTCGGGCGCGGCCCCGGAAGACGCCGGCGCGCATGCGCCGCGCGCGCTAGGTTCATGCTCGGGCGTCGCCGCCCGGCGGAGTGCGCGATCAGCCCGGCCGAACCAGCCGCTCGATCTCCTGCCGTACCACCCGCTCCACCAGGTCGGGCAGGTTGGCGTCCAGCCAGGCCTTGAGCTGCCCGCGCACCTCGTCGCGCGCGATGTCCTCGAGCGTCAGCCCGCCGGACCGCGCCACGCGCATCTCGCTCGCGACGGTCGGCTCAGGCTTGATCGCGTTCTGCAACGCCGCGAAGGCCTGCGCCGTGGCGGCGCGCGTCTGCGGCGCCAGCAGGGTGGCATCCTCCGGCTCGTCGAGCAGGGCACGGCTCGGGTGCGGCGACAACTCGGGCGATGCCGGCGCGACCGGAACCGGCGCCGCCACCACTACCACCGGCTGCGGCCTGGGCGGCGGCTCCGGGTCGTCGAACAGGGCGGCGGCGAGGGCCGCGGCCGACTGCGCCGCGCTTGGCGGGTGGGAGCCGGCGGTCATCCGTGCCTCCTCGAGTGGGTGCTGCAACATCATGGACGGCTCCAGCACCAGGAGGTCGTCGTCCTCCTCGCCGGCAACCACCGGCGGCTCGGGCGGCGGGACAGCGGCCGACTCGTCCTCGCGTATGATCCGCCGGATCGAAGCGAGGATCGTTTCCATCGAACCGTCGCCGTCGGGCAGGTCAACGGATCCTGCCACCGCTCAGCGTCCCGGCTGGCCGACAGCGTAGTCGCTGATGCCGAAGGCGCGGTTCCTGACCGCATTGTAATACGCGGTCTCGTCATAAAGCGGCACCGGCAGCCGCAGGTCGCGCGCCGTCAGCCGCCCGATCGCCGCCGCCACGCCGTAGGAGCTCAGCACCAGGCTGCTCAGGCTCTGCACCAGCGCCACCTGCGCGGTGAGCAGCGTTTGCTGCTGCTGCAGCACTTCCAGCGTGGTGCTGGTGCCGACAATCGCCTGCCGCTCCACGCCATCCAGGGCGATGATGTTGGACTGGATCGCGGTGCGGTTGCTGTCGATCGACGCCTTGTAGGACAAAAGGCTTTGCCAGTTGGAGATCGCGAGCTCGGCGGCGCTGCGACGCTGCACGTCCACCTGTCGCCGCCCCTGCTGCGCAGTCTGCTTGGCCTGACGCACAGCGGCATACTCGGCGCCGCCCTGATAGATCGGCACCGTCAGCGTCAGCAGCCCCTCGCTGAGGAAGGAGCGCTCGTTGGGCAGCCCTTGGTCCTGCTGGTTGATGTACTGCCCCTGCAGGTTGAGCTTGGGCAGCAGCACCGACATCGCCACGTCCACAGCATCCTTGTCTGATGCCTCGGTAAACAAAGCGTTGACGACGTTAGGGTTGTTCGACACCGCGATCGACACCGCCTCGCCCTGGTTGCGCACCGGCAGCACCAGCGGCTGCGGCGGGATCAGGTTCGGCGGCGGCGGCGTGCCGACCTGTTGGGTGTACGTGGCCTGAGCGGTTTGCAGCGTGCCTTCGGCCTGCTGCCGGGTGGCACGCGCGCTGGCAAGCGCCGCCTCGGCCTGCGCCACGTCGGTGCGGGTAATCTCGCCGACGCGGAATCGGTCGTTGGTGGCGCGAAGCTGCTCTTCCAGCACCTTCTCGTTGTTGATCTGCAGCTGCAGCAGCTGCTGGTCCTCGATCACGCCGACATAGGCGCTGACTACGTTGGCGAACACCTGCTGCTCGGTCGAGATCAAGTTGGCGCGCTCGGCCATCACCCGGTTCACCGCCTGGTGGGTCTGCCCGGTGGTCCGCCCGCCCGCATAAAGCGGCTGCACCGCCGACAGGCTGGTGGTGTAGCCGCGCAGCCCGTGCAACGGGGTAGCAGGTATCGGCACCTGTTGAGCTACGCCCGTCTGCTGGTTGAACCCGTTCTCAAGACCGGCACTCGACGCGCCGGTCTGCAGCGTCCCGCTCGTGGTCACGGAAACGG
>CAXSHC010000408.1:474-2447 GCA_964236745.1 uncultured Acetobacteraceae bacterium | reverse complement strand
GGTGATCATCACCGACTGGTATACTCCGCCCACCGTGACGGGCGAGCGGTTCAAGGCGAACGCCTATGTGCTGGGCAAGCAGCTGCGCTCGGACGCGATCCGGGTGTCGGTGTTCCGGCAGGTGATGCAGGACGGCCAGTGGGTGGACCAGCCGGTGACACCCAACACCGCGGCCGACATCACCAACAAGATCCTGGCCCGTGCGAGGCAGCTGCGCGCCGATGCCGGCGGCGCCGGCTGATCCGGGCGGGGTACGGGCGATGAGCGGCCTCGACGCCGGCCGCAGCGAAGGCGCCAGCCGCTACGACTTCAAGGCGGCCGAGCCGCGCTGGCAGGCGGAATGGGTTGCGCGCGGCTGCTTCGACGTGCCGGACGTGCCGCCTGCGGACCGGCCGAAATACTATGTGCTGGAGATGTTCCCGTATCCCAGCGGGCAGCTGCACATGGGGCACGTGCGCAACTACACGCTCGGCGACGTGGTGGCGCGCTACAAGCGGGCGCGCGGCCATGCGGTGCTGCATCCGATGGGATGGGACGCGTTCGGGCTGCCGGCGGAGAACGCGGCGCGCGAGCGCGGCGTGGACCCGGCGGCTTGGACGCTGGCCAACATCGAGACCATGCGGGGAACCTTCAAGCGGCTGGGGCTGTCGCTGAACTGGGACCGGGAGTTCGCCACCTGCCTGCCGGAGTACTACGGGCAGCAGCAGAAGCTGTTCCTGGACTTCCTGGCGGCAGGCCTGGTGGAGCGGCGCGACGCGCTGGTGAACTGGGACCCGGTGGACCAGACGGTGCTGGCCAACGAGCAGGTGGTGGACGGGCGCGGTTGGCGTTCCGGGGCGGTGGTCGAGACCAGGCGGCTGAGCCAGTGGTTCCTGCGCATCACCGCCTTCGCGCCGGAGCTGCTGCACGCGCTGGACGGGCTCGACCAGTCGCCGGAGCGGGTGCGGGTGATGCAGGCGCACTGGATCGGCCGCAGCGAGGGGGCGCGCGTGCGCTTCCCGTTGACCGACGCGCGCGCGTCGGAAGCGGTCGGGGCGGAGGTGGAGGTTTACACCACGCGGCCGGATACGCTGTTCGGGATGTCGTTCCTGGCGGTGGCGGCGGAACATCCGCTGGCGGCGCATGTCGCGTCGGGTGATCCAGCGGCGGCGGCGTTCGTGGCGGAATGCCGCAGCCTCGGCACCAGCGAGGCGGCGGTCGAGAGTGCGGAGAAGCGGGGATACGACACCGGCCTGCGCGTGGCGCACCCGTTCATGCCGGGGCTAAGCTTTCCGGTATGGATCGCCAACTTCGTGCTGATGGACTACGGCACCGGAGCGGTGTTCGGATGCCCGTGCGGCGACCAGCGCGACCTGGACTTCGCGCACAAATATGGGCTCGACGTGCCGGTGGTGGTGCTGCCGCCGGGCGAGCGGGCGGACGAGTTCGCGATCGGCACGGTGGCGCAGGACGGGCCGGCCACGCTGATCAACTCGGGCTTCCTGGACGGGATGTCGGCCGAGGACGGCAGGCGGGCGGCGATCGCGCGGCTGGAAGCCGAGGGCGCCGGGCGCGGGGTGGTGAACTGGCGGCTGCGCGACTGGGGCATCTCGCGCCAGCGCGCCTGGGGCTGCCCGATCCCGATCATCCATTGCCGGGACTGCGGCGCGGTGCCGGTGCCGGACGAGCAGCTGCCGGTGCGGCTGCCGGACGGGCTCGACTTCGCCCGGCCGGGCAACGCGCTGGACCATCATCCGGACTGGAAGCACGTTTCCTGCCCGCGCTGCGGCGCCGCCGCGACACGCGAAACCGACACCTGCGACACGTTTGTCGACAGCTCGTGGTACTTCGCGCGCTTCACCGCGCCGCATGCCGGCACCCCCACAATGCGGGCGGCGGCGGATGGCTGGCTGCCGGTGGACCAGTACGTGGGCGGCATCGAGCACGCGATCCTGCACCTGCTGTATGCCCGCTTCTTCACCCGGGCGATGCAG
>CAXSHC010000408.1:0-464 GCA_964236745.1 uncultured Acetobacteraceae bacterium | reverse complement strand
ACCGGGCATCTCGGGCTGGACGAGCCGTTCCGGCGGCTGTTCACGCAAGGCATGGTCAACCACGAAACGTTTCGCGACGCGGACGGCGGCTGGCTGTATCCGGAGCAGGTGGAGCGCAGCGGCCACGGCGCCGTCCGGCGCGACACCGGGGCCGCGGTGCAGGTCGGCCGCGTCGAGAAGATGTCGAAGTCGAAGCGCAACACGGTGTCGCCGGAAGCGATCATCGACCGGTTCGGCGCCGACACCGCGCGCTGGTTCGTGCTGTCGGACAGCCCGCCGGAACGGGACATGGAGTGGACCGAGGCCGGGGTCGCGGGAGCGGCGCGGTTCGGGCAGCGATTGTTCCGGCTGGTGACGGCGATCGCGGACACGACGCGGCCCGGAAACGCGCCGGCTTCCTTTGGCGAGGCGGCGGACGCGCTGCGCCGCGCCACCCACCGCACGGTTGCCGCGGTGAGCGAGGC
>CAXSHC010000407.1:1282-2466 GCA_964236745.1 uncultured Acetobacteraceae bacterium | reverse complement strand
GGTCCTCGTGCACCATGGCGACGATGCGCTTGCCGGTCTCGTAGGCACACTCGTTGCGGTCGCGATAGGGCGCCGGGATCGCCGCCGCACCCGGAAGCTGCATCCCCAGCGCTTCCGCCAGGGAGTTCATGGTGGTCGCAGTGCCCATGGTGTTGCAGTAGCCGGTGGACGGCGACGACGACGCCACCAGCTTGATGAAGCCCTCGTAGTCGATCTCGCCCATCGCCAGCAGCTCGCGCGCCTTCCACACGATGGTGCCGGACCCGGTGCGCTCGCCTCGGAACCAGCCGTTCAGCATCGGCCCGACCGAGAACGCGATCGAGGGGATGTTCACCGTCGCCGCCGCCATCAGGCAGGCCGGCGTGGTCTTGTCGCAGCCGATGGTCAGCACCACGCCGTCGAGCGGGTAGCCGTAGAGCACTTCCACCAGGCCGAGATAGGCCAGGTTGCGGTCCAGCCCGGCGGTGGGGCGCTTGCCGGTTTCCTGGATCGGATGCACCGGGAACTCGATGGCAATGCCGCCCGCCTCGCGTATGCCCTCGCGCAACCGTTCGGCCAGCTGAAGGTGATGGCGGTTGCAGGGTGACAGGTCGGAGCCGGTCTGGGCGATGCCGATGATCGGCCGCTCGGATTGCAGCTCGCGCTGCGACAGGCCGAAGTTCATGTAGCGCTCGAGGTAGAGCGCGGTCATGTCCGGGTTGTGCGGGTTGTCGAACCAGGCGCGCGAGCGCAGGGGGCTGCGGCCGCGATCGTGCGGCTGGCTTTGCTCCTCGACCGCGTGCTGGGGGGACAGGCCGTCGGTGCTGGCGGGCTTGGTATCGGACATCGCTTCAGTTCTGGCTGGTGGTGAACCGCCAGACCGTGCGGGAACGGAAGGTCTGGCCGGGATCGAGGCGCGTGGACGGAAACATGGGGTGGTTGGGGGCGTCCGGGTAGTGCTGGGTTTCGAAGCACAACCCGTCGCCCTGGCGATACAGCTTCCCGCTCTTGCCGGTGCGCGTGCCGTCCAGGAAGTTGCCGGAATAGAACTGCACCCCCGGCTCGGTGGTGGAGATCTCCAGCACACGGCCCGACACGGGGTCCTCGGCACGCACCGCGGGCTTCGGCTCGGCGGTGACGCCGCCACGCAGCACGTAGTTGTGGTCGTAACCGCGCCCGAGCACGAGCTGGCGCTCGCGCCCGTC
>CAXSHC010000407.1:849-1272 GCA_964236745.1 uncultured Acetobacteraceae bacterium | reverse complement strand
ACGATCGCGGCGGGCGCGGTGAAGTCCATCGCGGTTCCGGAAACCGGGCGGATCTCCCCGAGCGGGATCATGGTGTCGTCCACCGGCGTGAACGCGTCGGCGTGGATCGTGACCAGGTGGTCGAGTGCAGTGCGCCCCGCAGGCTCGCCGCACAGGTTGAAGAAGCTGTGGTTGGTGAGGTTGAGAACCGTGGGCGCGTCGGTGGTGGCGACGTAGTCCAGCGTCAGCGTGTCCTCGTCCAGCGTGTAGCCGGCGCATATCTCCAGCCGGCCGGGAAAGCCTTCCTCGCCGTCCGGGCTGGTCCTGCGGAAGCGGACCTCTGCCGGCTCGTCCGGGCCGGACACCATGTCGACCTGCCAGGCCCGCGCGTCGAAGCCGTGCACGCCGCCATGCAGCGCGTTCGGCCCGTCGGTGGTCGGCACC
>CAXSHC010000407.1:0-839 GCA_964236745.1 uncultured Acetobacteraceae bacterium | reverse complement strand
GTTCGCCCGTCCAGGACGAAGCGGCCGCCGGCGATGCGGTTGCCGTAGCGGCCGATGGTCGCGCCGAAATATTGCGGATGCTCAACGTATTCCGCGAGGCTGGCATAGCCCAGCACCACGTCGTCCAGCCGGCCGTGCCGGTCCGGCACGTGCAGCGACTGCAGCGCGGCGCCAAAGCCGATCAGCCGAGCGGTCATGCCGCAACGGTTGCGCAGCACCACCGCCTCGACCGCGGTGCCGTCGGCGAGGCGCCCGAACTCTTCGCGGCTGGCACCCGCAATCCCCGATCCGTCGCCGATCTTGTTGTCCATCTACACGTCCAGCTCGTGAAATTACTCAGACAATAAGGCGTCGCCGTCGGCCCTGGCAACCCGTCCGGCTTGCCTGCCGTTGCCGGAGGCGGCATCCCAAGGAACAAGCGATGGACTTCGATACCGCGATCATTGGCGGCGGCCAGGCCGGGGTGCCCTTGGCGCGTGGGCTGGCGGACAAAGGGCAGCGCGTGGTGCTGATCGAGCGGAAGCATCTCGGCGGCTCCTGCGTCAACTTCGGCTGCACCCCGAGCAAGGCGCTGATCGCTTCCGCCGGCATCGCCCACCACGCCCGGGAAGCCGCGCGATGGGGCATCGGCGTGTCCGGCGTCGCGGTCGACTTCAAGGCGGTGATGGACCGGGCACGCGGCCTGGTGGCCGACGCGGTGCGATCGCTCGACGAAAGCTTCGCCGACCGGTCCGGCCCGACCCTGATCCGCGCCCACGCCCGGCTGGACGGCGCCGCCGAGGGCTGGTTCCGCATCAACGCCGGCGACGAGGCGCTGCGCGCGCGCAACGTCGTGCTCG
>CAXSHC010000406.1:1063-2466 GCA_964236745.1 uncultured Acetobacteraceae bacterium | reverse complement strand
GGCTGCGGCCGGATCGGCCGAACCACGTCTGGGCGTATGATTTCGTGGAGGACCGGACCCGGGACGGCCGCAAGTTCCGCACTTTGAACGTTGTCGACGAGTTCACCCGCGAAGCCTTGGCGATCCGCGTGGGGCGCCAGCTCAAGGCAACCGACGTCATCGACGTGCTGGCGGACCTGTTCATCGCGCGCGGCACGCCCGTGCACATCCGGTCGGATAACGGTCCGGAGTTCGCGGCAATCGCGGTGAAGGGGTGGATCACGGGCGTGGGCGCCAAGACTGCATATATCGAGCCCGGCAGCCCGTGGGAGAACGGCTACGTGGAAAGCTTCAACGGCAAGTTCCGCGACGAGCTGCTGTCGTGCGAGATCTTCAACACGCTGGCGGAAGCCAAGGTGCTGATCGAGCAGTGGCGCGTGCACTACAACACCGCCCGACCACATTCCTCCCTCGGCTACCGCCCACCGGCACCAGAGGTGATCGTGTCGATGCTGCCGCTGCCAGTCACAGATCCTGGACCGACCGGCTCAACTCAACACCAGAACCTCATGCTCCACTGACATTCGCCCCGGACCACTCGATGGGGGCTGGTCAGGATCCCGGACGCTGCGCGTTGGACCTCCACCGTCTGATCCCGGTGCCGTCCCGCATCCTTGCACTGGGAGATGACTAATCCCGAGGCCGAAGGATGGCTGCGGGAGCATTGGGGAACGACCAGGCCGCTCCGCCGGGTCGAGATCCTGGACCGTCGTGAGGACAAGCGGCTGAACCGATCGGCCCGGTTCACGGTTCGCTTCCAATCAGCTGACTGGACGCCCTGGCAAGCCATCAGGCAACTGCGCAAGGACTGGCGTCAGCTCGCTTTCGACGTGCGGCCGGACTACCGCGATGGTTGAGGCGTCCGAACAGGCAGGCGGGACGACGACCATGGCGGGGTGGGCGTTGATCCGAACCGAAGCCGAACCCGACGAGCTGCGTCGAGATCGCGGTTCTCAGGCCAGGTAATGCGCCGTGGTGCGGGCCGCGATCTCGTCGCCGCCGGTTCCGGGGGCGAGCTCGACGAGGCGGAACGGGCTGGCGTGATCGTCGCGTCGGAACACGCAAAGATCGGTGACGATCATGTCGACCACGTTCAATCCGGTCAGCGGCAGCGTGCAGGCCGGGATGAACTTCGCCTCGCCGGTCTTGGCGGTGTGTTCCATGACGACGATGACCTTCTTGACACCGGCGACGAGATCCATCGCGCCGCCCATGCCCTTGACCATCTTGCCGGGAATCATCCAGTTCGCGATGTCGCCGCGCTCCGACACCTCCATCGCGCCGAGCACGGCAAGGTCGACGTGACCGCCGCGGATCATCGCGAAGCTAATGGCCGACGAGAAATAGGACGATGACGGGAGCTC
>CAXSHC010000406.1:0-1049 GCA_964236745.1 uncultured Acetobacteraceae bacterium | reverse complement strand
TTGCTTGCCCGCGTTGATCAGGTCGGCGTCGACATCCTCGTCGTAGGGGAATGGTCCAATGCCCAACATCCCGTTCTCGCTCTGCAGCGTCACCGACACGCCGGGCGGAACGTTGTTGGCGACCAGGGTCGGGATGCCGATGCCGAGATTGACGGTAAAGCCGTCCTGCAGCTCGCGCGCCGCGCGCGCCGCGACCTCGTTCCTCGTCCAGGCCATCAGGCGGTCTCTCTCTGGCGCGTGGTCCTGAACTCGATGCGCTTGTCGTAGGGAGCGCCGCAGACGAGGCGTTGCACGAACACGGCGGGCAGGTGGATCGCGTCGGGGTCGAGCGTGCCGGCCGGGACGATCTCCTCCACCTCGGCGATGGTGATGCGGCCGCACATGGCGGCAGGAACGTTGAAGTTCCGCGCGGTCTTGCGGAACACGAGGTTACCCGCCGTGTCGGCCTTCCATCCTTTCACGATGGCGAGGTCAGCGACGATGCCGCGCTCGAGAATGAACGTGTCGCCGTCGAAGACCTTGTGGTCCTTGCCTTCGGCGACCAGCGTTCCGACGCCCGTCCTGGTGTAGAATCCGGGAATACCGGCGCCGCCCGCGCGCATCCGTTCGGCCAACGTGCCCTGCGGACAGAACTCCACCTCGATCTCGCCGCCGAGATACTGGCGTTCGAACTCCTTGTTCTCGCCGACGTAGGAGCTGATCATCTTGGCGATCTGGCGCGACCGGAGAAGCTTGCCGAGGCCGACACCGTCGATCCCCGCATTGTTGGAAGCGACGCGGAGGTTCTTCGTGCCGGCGCGCTCGATCGCGTCGATCAACCGCTCCGGGATGCCGCACAGGCCGAAACCACCCGCCGCGATCAGCATGCCATCGAACAGAGACCCGGCGAGAGCGGCGTCGGCGTCCTCATAGATCTTCTGCATGCGGATCGTCGTCCTCGCGCGAAATTTTTGTTTAGCGTTCGAGCGTCATCGCGACGCCCATGCCGCCGCCGATGCACAGCGTCGCCAGGGCGCGGGCGGCGCGACGCCGCCGCATCTCGTGGAGCA
>CAXSHC010000405.1:494-2470 GCA_964236745.1 uncultured Acetobacteraceae bacterium | reverse complement strand
GGCGCGTAGGCTAGTGCGAGTCGCGTTCTGGCGGAACCGTTGTCGGGTCAGGGCTGCATCCCGCCAGTGCTCCGTCAGCCGAGCGCGAACAGGTTGCAGCCCCAAGGCGGCAGGTCGAGGAACAGCCCGTCCCGGCGGATCTCGCCGCCGTCGCGCTCGTACTCCTCCGTGCCCAGCCGGTCGGACAGGTGCACCGTTCCCTCGCCCAGGTCGGCGTGCAGACGGCACTGCCCGCGGTTGGGCCCGTAGTTCGCTGCCAGCAGAAAGTGCTGACCGCGTTCGTCGTGCCACAGGGCGGCGACGAAGCAGTCGTGGCTCGGGTTGCCGTCCCAGGCGGCGACCGGGGACAGCGGCTGGTATCGGCCGTCGCGCAGAACCGGCTCCGCCAGCACCGGGAGCAGCGCGCGGTAGAACAATAGCACCGCCGGATCGACCGGCTCGGCCGGCCCACGGTCGAGATGGATCGGGATGTGCACGCGCAGGCCGTCCAGCTGGCCCCTGTGCAGGAAGCGCAGGCCCGGGGCGGCCAGCGCCAGCACGGCGGCGGCCCGGTGGCGGGGCCAGTCGAAGGCCGCCGCCGCGCGCGCCTCGTCATGGTTCTCCAGGAACCGTGCACAGTGCCGCTGCGCCGCCGGGGCTACGGCGAGCAGGTCGCGGACGAGGCGGGCGTCGCCGTCATGCAGCGCGTCGTAGAGCGCCTTGTCGTAGGCCCACTCGAAACCGTCGTCGATCAGCCGTCGTTCCAGCCCCCAGTATACCTCCGCCAGCAGCCCGAAGCCGGGATACGCCGCCCGCACCGCCGCGATGGCACCCGGCCAAAACGACGGCACCGTGCGTCCGTCCAGCTGCGCCGCCCAGGTGCGCGCGAACACGTCGGGCAGCAGCAGCATCGCCATGTCGCAGCGCACCCCGTCGCAGCGTTCCGCGATGCGCAGCAGCGTGTCGGTCATCGCCGCCTGCGTGCCCGGGTTGGCGTAGTCGAGCTGCACCGTGTCGCACCAGCCTGGGAAGTAGGGGTCGCGGCCATGGGCCAGCACCCGTCCGCTGAGCCGGATCCAGTTGCCGGGCTCGGCGGCCAGCAAGGCTTCCGTGCCGTGCACGAACAGGTCCGGCTGCGACGCCACCCAGGGATGGTCCGGCGCCAGGTGGTTGGGCACGAAGTCCAGCATCAGGCGCAGGCCAAGCGCGTTGACCCGGTCGCGCAGCCGCACCAGCGACGGGTCGCCGCCGAAGACGGGCTCGGCGTCGAAGCCCGCGACCGCGAACGGCGAGCCGACGATGTCGTCTTGCCCGAGGTCCGACACGGCCTGATGGAAGCCCGGCTGCCAGGCGGGGTTGCTGCGCGAGATCGCCCGGCCGGCGGCGCCGGTGCGCCACACGCCCAGGAACCAGATCCAGTCTGCTCCCAAAGCTTGCACTTCGGCCAGCATCCGGTCCGGCACGTCGTCGAAGCCCGCCTGCCGGCCGAGCGTGTCCGACAGCTCGCGCATCAGCACCCGGGTGTTGACCTGGTAGAGCAGCGGGTTGGACGGCAGGGCGCGCATGAAAAGGATCCTTCGGGGCGCGACGATACGCCAGCTCAGTCGTATCCGGCCATCGCCCGGACCGCCGCCGGCCCGAGCCCCTGCGCCCGGAATGCCGCCAGGCTGGTGGCGCCGTCGCGCTTGGCGAGCCGCCGCCCATCCGGGCCGCACAGGAGCGGATGATGCGCGTAGGCGGGCGCCGGCCACCGCATCAGCGCCTGCAGCAGCCGGTGCAGGTCGGTGGCGGGCAGCAGGTCGACGCCGCGGGTCACCAGGGTGATGCCGGCAAGCGCGTCGTCATGGGTGACGCACAGGTGGTAGCTGGCCGGGACCTCCTTGCGCGCGAGGACGACGTCGCCGAACCGTTCGGGATGGCAGCGGATACGCCCCTGCCCGTCCTCGACCCGGTCGAGCAGCCCGAGGCGGTCTACTGGATCGACCCGATCCACAAGG
>CAXSHC010000405.1:0-484 GCA_964236745.1 uncultured Acetobacteraceae bacterium | reverse complement strand
ACCTCATCAACCACGGGCTCGACGGCGCCGTGTTGCGCGTCGCCGGCGGCGAGGCGGGCTGCCCGCCGGTGCGGATCGAGGCGTCGGCAGGTGCCTGGATACAGCGCGGCCCCGTCCGGCGCCCGGTGCGGCGCGAAGCCGGCGGCCAGGACGTCCGCCCGTGTGCAGAAGCAGGGGTAGAGCAGGCCGCGCGCGTCCAGCGAGTCGAGCGTCTGCTGGTACTCAGCCAGGTGCGCCGACTGCACCCGCACCGGCTCGTCCCAATCCAGGCCAAGCCAGCGGAGGTCGCGGATCGCGGCGTCGGCCCATTCCGGGCGGCAGCGGCCGGGATCGATGTCCTCCAGCCGGAGCAGGAACCGGCCGCCGCCGTCGCGCGCGACGTCGCGGACATCCGGCGCCTTGAGCCCGCAGGCTCCCGCGCCTAACTTGCTAGGCGTCGGGTCTTGCTGGGGCTCTCGTCGGCGGCTTCACGTCCCGGGGACCT
>CAXSHC010000404.1:0-2471 GCA_964236745.1 uncultured Acetobacteraceae bacterium | reverse complement strand
CGGCGATCGCCATGATGCCCAGCTGGGCGGACGGGTTCAGCACCGTCATCAGCCCGTTCAGCGTGAACATCGTTCCGCTGGCCGTGATGGCGAAGAACGCGACCACCAGCACGAGGCCGCCGATGGCGCCAAGTTCCGGCCGGCGCAGCAGCTTCACCGCGAGCGGGCTTTGCCGCAGCCGCTCGTCCGCGTTCGCGACGCTCGCCTGTGCCGTGGCGGGCGGGTCCGAGGCGGCCTGCGCCGCGGTCATGCGCGCGCTTCCGATCCTGGCCGGGAGGGGGGAATGCGGCGGCGGCGCGATCCTGGGACGAGCATGGGATCCTCCTGGTCGGCGCGCCATGCGACGCCGTCTCATTTTGGAACAAAAGTTCTATGTCTGATCGTTCTTGTCAAACGATTGTTATGAAACCGCACGCCTAACGGCAGCATCTCACGTCGTATCGAACGAACATGGAAAGCCTCTTCCATCTTGACCCTCCGCTGGAACAGGATCATGGATTCATCGAACAGGAAGGCGGTTATCCATGTCCCCGACGACGCTTGACGTCGTGACGATCGGCCGGTCCTCGGTTGACCTGTACGGCCAGCAGGTCGGGTCGCGTCTCGAGGACATGGGCAGCTTCAGCAAGGCGGTGGGCGGGTGCCCCGCCAACATCGCCATCGGCACCGCGCGGCTCGGCCTGCGCTCCGCCGTGATCACCCGCGTCGGCGACGAGCATTTCGGCCGCTTCATCCGCGAACAGATGGCACGCGAAGGGGTCGCCGTCGACGGCATCCACACCGATCCCGGACGCCTGACCGCGCTGGCGATTCTGGGCGTGCGCGACAGTTCGAGCTTTCCGCTGATCTTCTTCCGCACCGACTGCGCCGACGCCGCCCTGGACGAAAGCGACATCGACGAGGGGCTGCTGGCCCGCACCGGTGCCGTGGTGGTCACCGGCACGCACTTCTCCCGTCCGCACAGCGCCGAGGCGCAGCGCCTGGCGATGCGGATCGTGCGTGCCCGGGGCGGCCGCGTGGTGTTCGACATCGACTACCGGCCCAACCTGTGGGGTCTGGCCGGGCACGGCGCCGGCGAGCAGCGCTACATACGCTCCGACACCGTGACCGCCCGGCTGGGCGAGATCCTGCCCGAATGTGACCTGGTGGTCGGCACCGAGGAGGAGCTGCACATCGCCGGCGGGTCCGAGGACACGCTGGAAGCGATACGCGTCATACGCGCGCTGACGGCGGCCACGATCGTGTGCAAGCGCGGACCGATGGGCTGCGTGGTGTTCGACGGCCCCATCCCGGACCGCCTCGACGACGGCATCGCCGGGCCGGGCTTCCCGGTGGAGGTCTACAACACCCTGGGCGCCGGCGACGCCTTCATGTCCGGCTTCCTGCGCGGCTGGCTCCGCGACGAGCCGCTCCCCACCTGCTGCGCCTATGCCAACGCGTGCGGCGCCTTCGCGGTGTCGCGCCTGCTGTGCTCGCCAGAGTCCCCGACCTTTCCCGAGCTGCAGCGCTTCCTCCAGCAGGGCAGCCCGCACCACGCGCTGCGTCACGACCGCGCCCTCAACCACCTGCACTGGGTCACCACCCGACGGGCGCAGCCGACGCCGATCCTGGCGTTCGCCTGCGACCATCGCATGCAGCTGGAGCAGGTGGCGGACCAGGTGGGTGCGCCGCACCACCGGATCGCCGCCTTCAAGGTGCTGGCGGTGCAGGCGGCGGCGCGGGTCGCGAACGGACGGCCCGGCTTTGGCATGTTCCTGGATGGGCGCTATGGCCGCGAGGCGCTGTTCGCCGCTTCCCGTGCCGGGCTTTGGGTGGCGCGTCCGATCGAGCGCACCGGCTCGCGCCCGCTGGAGTTCGAGGGCGATGCCCCCGGCGAGAACGGCAGCCTTGGCGCCCGGCTGACGGAATGGCCGCTGGACCAGGTGGTGAAGTGCCTGTGCTTCTTCCATCCCGACGACGACGACGCCCTGTGCGTCAGGCAGGAGCGCGAACTGCTTCGCGCCCAGGACGCCTGCCGCCTGCAGAACCGCGACCTGCTGATCGAGATCATCGCTGGCCGTCATGGCGCGATCGACGACAACACGGTGGCCCGCGTGCTGGCCAGGCTCTACGCCGCGGGTCTCAGGCCGGACTGGTGGAAGCTGGAGCCGCAGCGCAGCGCTGGCGCCTGGAACGCGATCGGGGGCGTGATCGAGGCGAATGACCCGCTTTGCCGCGGCGTGGTGATGCTGGGGCTGGACGCGCCGGCTGCCGAGCTGGTGCAAGCCTTCGCCGTTGCCGCCTCGACCCCCTGGGTCAAGGGTTTCGCCATCGGCCGCACCATCTTCACCGGCCCGGCGCGGGACTGGCTCGCCGGCCGCATCGACGACGCGGAGGCGGTCGCGGCGATGGCGCAGGGCTTCGAGGCGCTGGTGCAGGCCTGGCACGCCCGCAGCCACGAGCAGGCCGCCTGACCGCGCCGGCCGGGAGAT
>CAXSHC010000403.1:0-2494 GCA_964236745.1 uncultured Acetobacteraceae bacterium | reverse complement strand
GCGTCAAGCTCATGTCACGCCGCCTGATGCAAGGACACCAGGCGACGAGAATACGCTTGACCGGCAGCTGGAAGCTGGCCAATATACATATATATAAGGCAGTGAATAAGTATTCAAACAAGCTGGAATGGTTGTTCCGAGCATCACCGTTCAGGATCCGAAATGCCTTCTTTGATCGACCACCCAAAGGCTTCCGACGGCGTTTCCGGTCATGACGATGCACGCATCGCCCGGCTCCAGCGGATTGCTCGCGAAACGCGGGTTTCGATCATCCACACCATCGCCGCCCCGCGCATGGGCCATATCGGCGGCGACTTTTCTGTCACCGATGTGCTCGTCACGCTGTTCTTCGCGGTGATGCGCTACCGGGCAGGTGAGCCGGACTGGGCCGGGCGCGATCGCTTCATCCTGTCCAAGGGCCATTGTTCGGCGGCGCTGTATTCGGTGCTGGCCGAGGCTGGTTATTTCAGCCGGGAGCTGCTGCCGAGCTTCATGGCCCCGTTGTCGGTGCTGAACGGGCATCCAAATCGTCGCAAGGTGAAGGGCGTCGAGGCCAATACCGGGCCGCTGGGGCACGGATTGCCGATTGCGGTCGGAACCGCGGTTGCGGCGACGATCTCCGGGTCCGACTACCGCACCTTCGTGGTGCTGGGCGACGGCGAGCTGCAGGAAGGCTCGAACTGGGAAGCGGCGATGTTCGCCGGCCATCGCAAGCTGTCCAACCTGACCGCCGTGGTGGATCGCAACCGCCTGCAGCAGGGGGCCCGCACTGAGGACACCAACGGCCTGGAGCCGCTGGCCGACAAGTGGCGCGCGTTCGGCTGGGAAGTGATGGAGGTGGACGGACACGACCATGCCGCCCTGCTCGCCGCCTTTGAAGCGCCGCGGATCGACAGGCCACGCGTCCTGATCGCCAACACCCTGAAGGGCAAAGGCGTGTCGTTCATCGAGGATCGGGTGGAATGGCACCACAAGGTGCCGTCGCCGGAGCAGGTCGTGCAGGCGCTCGAGGAGTTGGCGCGATGAACGAGATGAGCCTGCCCGCCGCCGGTGGTATCGAAACGTTTGATTGCCGGGTGGCGTTCGCGGAAACCATGATCGAGCTGGCGCGGGTCGACCCGCGCATCGTCGCCGTATGCAACGATTCTGTCGGCTCATCCAACATGAGCGGGTTCCAGAAGGAATTCCCGAACCGTCTGGTCAATGTCGGCATCGCCGAGCAGAACATGGTCGGCGTTGCCGCCGGCCTGGCCAACGGCGGCTTCGTTCCGTTCGTGTGCTGCGCCGGGCCGTTCCTGACCGGCCGCGCGCTGGAACAGATCAAGGCCGATGTGGCCTACAACAACTACGGCGTGGTGCTGTGCGGGCAGAGCCCGGGCATGTCCTACGGTGAGCTGGGTCCGACCCATCATTCCATCGAGGACTTCGCCTGGATGCGGGCGCTGACCGATATCACCATTCTCAATCCGGCCGACCCGAAGCAGACGCGCGACGCGGTGCGCTGGGCGGCGCAGGCAAATCGGCCGATCTACATGCGCGTCGGACGCTTCAAGGTGCCGGCGGTGACACCGGAGGATGCGGCGTTCGAGCCGGGCCGGGCCCTGGTGCTGCGCGACGGGGACGACGTGACGCTGATCGCGACCGGAGTGCTGGTGTCGCGGGCACTCGACGCTGCGGATCAACTGGCCCGACAAGGCGTTTCGGCGCGCGTGCTCAACATGATGACCATCGCGCCGCTGGACGAGGCGGCGGTGCTGTCGGCGGCACGCGAAACGCGCGGCATCGTCACGGCGGAAGAGGCGATCGTCACCGGCGGCCTCGGCTCGGCGGTGGCGGAAACGGTGGTAAGGCACCATCCGACCCGGATGCGCATCCTCGGCGTGCCGCATTTCGCGCCGACCGGTTCGGCCGCCTTCCTGCTTGATCATTTCGGGTTGAACGCGGACGGCCTGGCTGCCGCGGCGCTCGAACTGATGGCCTGACGTGACCGGCCGGTTCGTCCTCGCCATCGACCAGGGTACCAGCGCCACCAAGTGCGCGCTGGTCGGCGAGGACGGCCAGTTCGTCGCACGCGGCTCGGCACCGCTGGGTGAACACCATCCCCGTCCCGGGTGGGTGGAGCAGGATGCGAACGAGATCCGCGACAGCGTGCGCCGGGCGGTGGCAGCGTGCCTGGAGGGTCGTGACGCCGCCTGCGTGGCGACCGTTGGCTTCAGCACCCAGCGTGAGTCGCTGCTGCTGTGGGATGCGGCGACCGGCGCCGCGTTGTCGACGGTCGTATCGTGGCAGGACCAGCGCGGGGCGGCAATCTGCGACGCGTTGCGCTCCGAGGATACCGAGCGGCTGGTCCAGACCAGGTCAGGGCTGCCGCTCGATCCGATGTTTTCCGCGGTCAAGGCGCGCTGGCTGCTGGACCAGCACGATCCGGACCGCGCCCAAGCGAGAAACGGCGAGATCCGGCTGGGCACGATCGACAGCTGGCTGCTCGGCGGCT
>CAXSHC010000402.1:0-2504 GCA_964236745.1 uncultured Acetobacteraceae bacterium | reverse complement strand
CCAGTTCCAGCACCTTGCGTATCGGCGACGGCCGCGGCGGCAGTGTCAGCCGGTGCGCCTTGCCGACCACCGCGTTCTTGGTGATCTGCATGCGCCGCCCGATCTCGGCGGTGGACAAGCCATCCTGCCAGAAGCTGCGCAGGCGGCTGATCGACTCCTCGGTCCAGTCCATCGCCTAGCTCCCTCCGATCGTCCCGATGCAGGAAGGCTAATCCAAGTGATGGGGTCCTCCAACCGACCGACCACACAATGTTGTGGACAAGTCGGTGGAGCAATGCAGGTGAACCTGTGGAATCAGGTGCGCAACATCCGGATCCTGCGTCCGTCCACGCCAAGCGAGATTCGTCCCTGTTTCAGGGACAGCGCATCCGCGCCGAACACCTCGCGCCGCCATCCGGACAAAGCGGGAATGGCCGGCTCCGCTTCGGTGGCGAGCCGGTCGATGTCCTCCGATGAGGCCAGCAGCTTGGGCGCCACGTCATGCTGCTCGCTCTTGGCCGCCAACAGCACCTTGAGCAGTGATACCAGCGCCGGAGACGGGCGCGGCCCGTCCTTGCGCGGCGCGGGCGGCAGCGCCTCCTCGGGCAGCGCCTGGGCGTCGGCGATCGCCCCGATCAGGCCCGTGCCGCTGCGTCCCTCAGCAAAGCCTCGGCTCACCCCGCGCATAGCCGACAGCGCGTCCGCGTCGGCCGGCATCGCGGCCGCGATCTCCAGCAGGCTTTCGTCCTTGATCAGGCGCTGCCTGGGCACGTTGACCCGCTGCGCTTCCCGCTCGCGCCAGGCGGCGACCGCACGCAGCACGCCCAGCATGCGCCGGTTGGCGGTGCGCGGCCGCAGCCGCTCCCACAGCGTGTCGGGATCGGGCCGGAAAGTGGCGGGATCGGACAGAAAGGCCATCTCCTCGCCCACCCAGTCGAACCGCCCGTCGCGCTGCAGCCGCTCGCGCAGCTTGACGTATACCTCGCGCAGATAGGTGACGTCGGCGGCGGCATAGGTGATCTGTGCCGGCGACAACGGCCGTCTGGACCAGTCGCTGAAGCGGTGCGCCTTGTCGATCTGGCCGCCGGTGAGCGCCGACACCAGGCTGTCATAGCCGACCTGGTCGCCGAAGCCCGCCACCATCGCCGCCACCTGGGTGTCGAACAAGGGCGTTGGCAACCGGCCGAACCGGTGCAGGAAGATCTCCAGGTCCTGCCGCGCGGCGTGGAACACCTTGGTCACCGCCGGGTCGTCCAGCAACGGCGCCAGGCACTGCAGGTCGAGCTCGTCCGCCTCCGCGTCGACGATCGCCACCTCGTCGCTGCCTGCGAGCTGCACCACGCACAGCTCGGGCCAATAGGTGCGCTCGCGCACAAACTCGGTGTCGATCGTGACAAAGGGCTCTTGTCGCAGCCGCTCGACCACCGCGGCCAGGTTATCGCTCGTGGTGATCAGCGTGGGCTCCGGGAACCGGGGCCGGGCGGGACGTACCATGGCTGTCCCTTACACGCAGCGGACGCGGACGCCAAGGAAAGCGCCACCGCATTCCTTGACAGCCGGGAACGGCGTCGGCTTCCTGCCGCCCTTCCCGGCTCCCTACTCCTTGTCATCGGACCGCAAAACCATGCACGCCTACCGCACCCACACCTGCGCCGCCCTCCGCGCCGCCGATAACGGCGAGCTCGTCCGCCTGTCCGGCTGGGTGCAGGCCAAGCGCGACCATGGCGGGCTGCTGTTCCTCGACCTGCGCGACCATCACGGCATCACCCAGATCGTGATCCCGGCGGGCTCGGCGCTGCTGGAGGCGGCGGAAAAGGTGCGCGCCGAGAGCGTGCTGACCATCACCGGCACGGTGGTGCTGCGAGAGGCCGCCACCGTGAACCCGCGCCTGCCCACCGGCGAGGTCGAGATACGCGCCACCGCCATGGAGGTGCAGTCCGCCGCCGCGGTGCTGCCGCTTCAGGTCGCCGGCCACGAGACCTATGGCGACGAGCTGCGCCTGCGCTACCGCTACCTCGACCTTCGTCGCGAGCGCGTGCACCGGAACATGATGCTGCGCGCGGGCGTGATCGCGAGCCTGCGCCGGCGCATGATCGACGGGGGCTTCACCGAATTCCAGACCCCGATCCTGACCGCGTCCAGCCCGGAAGGTGCCCGCGACTTCCTGGTGCCGGCACGCCTGCATCCCGGCAAGTTCTACGCGCTGCCGCAGGCGCCGCAGCAGTTCAAGCAGCTGCTGATGGTGGCAGGCTTTGACCGCTACTTCCAGATCGCCCCCTGCTTCCGCGACGAGGCCGCCCGCGCCGACCGCAGCCCAGGCGAGTTCTACCAGCTCGACTTCGAGATGAGCTTTGTCACCCAGGAGGATGTTTTCGCCACCATCGAGCCCGTCATCGCCGGCGTGTTCGCCGAGTTCGGCGGCGGCCGCATCGTCGACGCGGCGCCGTTCCAACGCATCCCCTTCGACACGGCACTCGCCGAATACGGCAGCGACAAGCCCGACCTGCGCAACCCGCTTCGCATCA
>CAXSHC010000401.1:0-2516 GCA_964236745.1 uncultured Acetobacteraceae bacterium | reverse complement strand
CAAAAAGTCAAACTTGGCGCCGCCGCGCTGGCGGTTGCGTCGGAGCAGCGACCGGCGCACCATGTCAGACAATTAAGAAGCCTCTGGGGAAGCGATGACGAACGGGGAGGGGCGGGGGCCGCTGGCCCTGCAGATGCAGGGCATTTCGAAGACGTTTCCCGGCGTGCGCGCCCTGTCCGGGGTGTGGCTCGACGCGTGGAGCGGCGAGGTGCTGGCGCTGATGGGCGAGAATGGGGCCGGCAAGTCCACCCTGATGAAGGTGCTGTCCGGCGCGCACCGGGCCGATCCGGGGGGCACGATCCGGGTGTTCGGCGAGAAGGTCGAGATCGACGGGCCGCAGGCGGCCAAGGATGCCGGGATCGCCATCATCTACCAGGAGCTGGCGCTGGCGCCCAACCTGTCGGTGTCGGAGAACATCCATCTTGGCAACGAGATACGCCGCGCCGGCGGGCGGCTGGACCGACGCGCGATGGCGCAGGCGTGCCGGCCGATCCTGCAACGGCTGGGCACGCCATTCGGGCCGGACACGGCGGTGTCCACCCTGTCGATCGCCGAACAACAGCTGGTGGAGATCGCGCGGGCACTGTATCGCCAGTCGCGCATCCTGGTGCTGGACGAGCCGACCACGGCGCTGTCGGCGCGCGAAACCGATCGGCTGTTCGCGCTGATCCGGCAACTGCGCGCGGACGGGATCGCGATCATCTACATATCGCACCGCATGGCGGAGGTGTACGAGTTGGCAGACCGCGTCACGGTTCTTCGCGACGGCAGCAGCGCCGGCACGCTGGAGCGGGGCGAAATATCGGCGGACGCGATCGTGCAGATGATGGTCGGGCGCTCGCTGTCGTCGTTCTACACCAAGACGCATGATGGTGCTGCGGTGCACGGGCCGGTGGTGATGCAGGTGGACGGGCTCACCGACGGGGCGCGGGTGCGACCGTGCTCGTTCGCGCTGCACCGGGGCGAGGTGCTGGGCATGGCGGGGCTGGTCGGGGCCGGACGCACCGAGCTGGCGCGGCTGATCTTCGGCGCGGACCGGCGCGCGGGCGGCAAGGTGACGCTGGACGGCGTGGCCGTGACGCCGCACCATCCACGCCAGGCGCTGGATGCGGGGATCGCCTACCTGACGGAGGACCGCAAGGGGCTGGGGCTGTTCCTGGACATGAGCTGCGGCTCCAACATCAACATGGGCGTGATCGGGCCGGATAGCGGGATTGGCGGGCGGCTTAACCTCGGCCGCGCGCGGGAGCGGGCGATGCGGGCATTCGGAACGTTCCGGGTCAGGGCGTCGAGTCCGGTGGTGCAGGTGGGCTCGCTGTCGGGCGGCAACCAGCAAAAGGTGCTGCTGGCCAGGCTGCTGGAAACCGGCCCCAAGGTGCTGATCCTGGACGAGCCGACACGGGGCGTGGACGTGGGGGCCAAGTCGGAAATCTACCGCATCATCGATGAGCTTGCGAAAAGCGGACTCGGCGTGTTGCTGATCTCGTCGGACCTGCCCGAGATCGTGGGAATTTGCGACCGGGTGCTGGTGATGCGCCAGGGCTTGATCGCGGGCGAGGTCGGTGGTGACACCGGCGTACCGATCAGCCAGGTATCGGTGATGGTGCACGCCGCCGGGCTGGCACCCGACAGCATGGCGGCCTGAGGAGCGCAGCGAATGTCCGAGATGCAATCCCCGGCTCCCCCGTCCGCGGAAGCGGGCACGCCGCCGGCAGCGGCACGCCCCAGCAACCGGGCGCAGTTCCGCGCCACGCTGCAATCGCTCGGCATGCTGCCGGTGCTGATCGTGCTGGCGATCGGCTTCCAGTTCGCGGGCGGCCACCGCTTCCTGACGGTGCAGAACCTGTCGATCGTGGCGCAGCAGGCATCGATCAACTGCGTGCTGGGTGCCGGCATGACCTTTGTGATCCTGACCGGCGGCATCGACCTGTCGGTGGGATCAATCCTCGCGGCGTCGGCGATGGGCGCGCTGATCGTGTCGCTGCTGCCCGGGATCAGCGGGCTGGCGATCCCGACCTGCCTCCTGGTCGGCGCCGGGATCGGGCTGCTGAACGGGATGCTGATCGCGTTCGGGCGGCTGCCGCCGTTCATCGTCACGTTGGGCTCGCTGACCGCGGTGCGCGGCCTGGCCCGGCTGATGGGCGCGGACAACACAGTGTTCAACCCGCAGCTGAGCTATGCCTGGCTCGGCAACGACGGCATCCCGGTGCTGCCGGGCGTAGTGGTGCCGTGGCTGGCGATCGTGGCGGTGTTGGTGATCGTCGCGTCCTGGTATGTGCTGCGGCGCACCGTGCTGGGGGTCAGGATCTACGCGGTGGGCGGCAACGCGTCGGCGGCGCGGCTGGCCGGGATCAACGTGCCGCGCATCCTGCTGTTCGTGTACGGGCTGTCGGGACTGCTGGCGGGCCTGGGCGGCGTGCTGTCGTCGGCGCGGCTGTATGCGGCGAACGGGTTGCAGCTCGGACAATCCTACGAGCTGGACGCGATCGCCGCGGTGATCCTGGGTGGCACCTCGT
>CAXSHC010000400.1:0-2519 GCA_964236745.1 uncultured Acetobacteraceae bacterium | reverse complement strand
CGATCAGGGCCAGGGAGTCGTCCCGCGACAAGGTCTGCTCGACCAGGATGACGTCGGGATCGTCGCGCAGGCGTTCGAGCAGCGCGCGCTTTTCCGCCGGCACCTTTTCCGCATTCAGAGTTTTGAGCACCAAAGCGACCCTGGGGCCGCCCGGCTTGCGGCGGAAGGCGCGACGGAACGCGTCCACCACCGCGAGCGGGTTCTTGCGCTCGATGAACGAGAAGTAGTCGAAGGCGAAGAAGAACAGGAACGCGTCCTCCGGCAGGTTCCAGGCCTGCCTGGGCTTGGGCGTCGGGGGCGTGAACTCCAGCATCAGCGGCATGCGGATCACCGGTTTGTGCAGGTGGCGCATCAGGGTGGCCTGGATGAAGCCCGTCGGCGCCCAGACCTCGTCCACCAGGTCGAACGCCTCGACCCACGGGTCTGGCAGGACGGACAGTTCCCAGAACGGCGTCATGATCCGATAGGCATCCGAGCGAAGGCGCCCATCCAGGTTGGCGATCACCTGTCCGATCTGGTCGGCGTTGATGCTGAACACCTGGATCGGTGCCCGCGCCTCCTCCACGAGCAAGGAAGCGCAACTTTCGTCGTTGGCGGTGGAGTTCGAGTTCAACGCAGTGGGCAGTCCGCGCACCGCCAGTCCGGCGTGTTCCAGCGCGCGCAGGGTCAGCCGGCCGGCCTCGCCGAGGCCCAGCGCCAGGCGCAGGTAGCCGACCACGTCGATGTCGGGCTCGTCCATCGACCGCCTGGCCGGCGCCTGCCGCCGCGGCAGCGACAGGGCGCCGAACCGCTCGGCGATCGGCTCGATCAGTCGCGGATCACCCACCAGGGGCTCGGCGTGCTTGACCACCCAGTCCAGGAACTCGCGGGCATCCTCCTCCCGGGTGGCGGAGAAACGCTCGTTCAGCCAGCGCTCCCGAGCGTGGAGCCCGGTCATCAGGTTGGTGACGACGCTCCCGAACGGGCCGCTCCACGGCTCGACCGCGGTCCGCTGCAGGTGTTCCTCGAAGGTGTCGACAGGATCGCCCGGCCAGACGAGATGATCCTCGCGGAACAGGCGGCGGACGAAGGGGGTGATCGGGGTGCCGGACCGGAACCGGCCCCATGCGTAGGAGCCGTTGGGGACCGAGCCATGCCCGTTGGCGAGCAGGCGTTGCGTATACCGCTCGACCAGGACCTGCAGGTCGGCGTTCATCGCGCCGTCGCGGAAGCCGTCGGTGTACTTGGACAGCCGCGAGGTGTCCCGGGGGTTGATGCCGCTGTAGTGGAAGAAGGTGAGCGGCTGCCCGTCGACGAGCCACGCGTCGCCGTCGCGGCGCAGGGTGCGCTGGGACAGGTTCCAGTAGGCGACGTTCAGGGTGGGGTCGCGCAGGACGCGCAGGCGGGCGGCGAAGCCGGGCAGCAGGTCCATGAACTTCTGGTCGACGAAGATGCCGCTGGGCTGATCGTTCAGGCACTGGTGCTCGAGGCGGCGGGACCACCAGCGCAGCAGCGGCTCGGTTTCCGGCGTGGTGCCGACGCCCAGGAAGCCGAGGTTGAACACGCCGGCCTGCATGATGCCGATATCGTCGGGGAACGCGCTGCCCTCTGCCGGCGCGCAGATGTGCGGCGTCACCACGAACGAGGCGCCGTCGCGCAGCGCCGCCGTCACGCCGTCCACGGGCCGAAAGATCTCGATGTCGGGATCGAAGTACAGCACCAGTTCGTGTCCGCGCGCCAGCAGGTGGCGGAACATGAACGGCTTGAGCGCGGTGTTGAGCTCCATCACGTCGTAGCGGAAGCGGAAGGCGTCGAAGTCCGGGATCTCCAGCGCCTCGGCCGGCACCACCGTGCAGCCCTCCGGATAGAACTCCGGCTCTGCGAGCTCGCGGTCGGCCAGGCACAGGTAGTGCGCCGCCTCGGGATGGTGCAGGCGAGCGCTTTCGAGAAGGATGCGCGCCATCGACACGTAGTTGTTCGAGCAGATGGTGAAGATGGCGAGGCCCGGCATGTGCACCTGATCGTTCCTGGTCGGTCTGGCCGGAACCGTCCGGCGGAGGCGCCACGCGTCGCGGGCCAAGCGGACGGCCCTATTACCGGGTGCGCCCGCCTCTTGCCAGCCGGTGCGGTCCAGCGATGCCCTGCCTCTTCCTCCGTTCCCAGTGCCGGGAACGGTCGGGCGCCGGTCCGGGATCCCCGCGTCGCCGGCGCTGCTCCCGGCCGGTGCCCGGCGGGGCTCTGTTCCGATACGTCCTAGGGCCTGTTAGCGCTTGAATTTACCCCGGTATTGCTGGCCTTCTATCGACTTTTGAAGGACAGGCTGGATGCTGGCAGATGGGCGATGCTCAAGACCCTGATGGAGGCGTGCATGGGCCCGGCGGCGAAAGTGGCACCGCGGATCCTGCGCCAGACGATGTATGTCAGTCCCGTGTCATCCCCACCGGCCGACCAATCCCGCCCTGTGCCGCCGCTAGGTCGTAGAGCGGGTCGCGGAACAGGGACTGCGAGCTGCGATTCTGGCTCAGCTTGATCGAGGTCCA
>CAXSHC010000399.1:0-2519 GCA_964236745.1 uncultured Acetobacteraceae bacterium | reverse complement strand
CAGCCTGGTCGGCACGCACGCGGTGCTGCCGCCGGATGACCGGGCGCGCATCGCAGGCTTCATCGTCAACCGCATGCGCGGCGACCCGTCGCTGTTCGCGGACGGCATGACCGCGATCGCCGGGCGCACCGGCTGGCCCGCGATCGGGCTGGTGCCGCACCTGGACGTGCTGCGCCGGCTGCCGGCGGAGGACGCGTCGGAGCTGGAAGCGATGGCGCGTGCGCCGCGCAACAACGGGCGGGTGCGCATCGCCGTGCCGCTGCTGCCGATGATCGGCAACTTCGACGACCTGGACCCCCTGCTGGCGGAGCCGGAGCTGGACTGCGTGCTGGTCGGCCCGGGGCGGCCGCTGCCGGCCTGCTGCGACCTGGTGATCCTTGCCGGCTCCAAGGCCACCATCACTGATCTCGCCAGCCTCCGCCGCGAGGGCTGGGACGTCGACATCCTGGCGCATCGGCGGCAAGGCGGACGGGTGCTGGGCTTGTGCGGCGGCTACCAGATGCTGGGCGGGCGGATCGCCGACCCGGACGGGCTGGAAGGGCCGCCGGGGGAGGTGCCGGGCCTCGGGCTGCTGGCGGTGGACACGGTGCTGGGCGGCACCAAGCGGCTGGCGGCGGCGGAAGGCACGCTGCTGCCGGAAAACGTGCCGTGCCACGGCTACGAGATGCATCTCGGGCGCACGCGGGGCTCGGACCGCGACCGGCCGTTCCTGCGCCGCGCCGACGGCAGCGGGGAAGGGGCGGTGTCCGCGGACGGGCGCGTGGGCGGCACCTACCTGCACGGGCTGTTCGGGGGAGATGAGGCGCGCGCGGCGCTGCTGCGCCGGATCAAGCTTGATCCCGTCTTGCGCAACCACGACGCGGAGGTGGACGCGGTGCTCGACGCGCTGGCGCAACACCTGGAGCGGCATCTGGACGTCGACGCGCTGCTGCGGATCGCGGAACGATCCGCCTAAACGGGGGCGCTATTCCAGGTTGTGGTTGTGCAGGTACTGGTGCCAGGGACTGCGGTCCTGCGAGTCGGAGGCACAGGACGCGACCGCAAGGCCGATGCAGATCAGGCACAGTCTGGCGAGGATGAACCGTTTCATGCGCCAGACCTGGGTCGGGTGCGGCTTTTCAACAAGTCCAGGCGTTGCTCCTACCGACCGGCAACCGTGCGGAGCCTGCCCATGACCATCACCCTCGTCATCCTGGCCCTTACGGCGGTCGTGCTGGTAATCGGCCTGATCGGGATTGTGGCGACCGGCGGCGACATGCTGCGGCGGCGGCGCGGTGACCGGGATGCCACCGTGATCGCGGACTCGACGGTGGAGTTCGAGGCCGACGTCGGCAAGACGCCGCCGGGCCCGTAAACCGGTTGGACTGGTCAGCTGCCGATGTGGTTGCCGACCAGACTCATCAGATAGATGAACACGAACAGGCCGCCGATCACCAGCGACACGAATAGCCAGCCCTTCATGACGTGCTCCACCAGCGGCCGACCCGGACGAGGGCCGTTGCGTTCGCATTCATAAGCCAGGGTGGCAGCGGCGCCAACCGTTCGGCTCAGCTCAGGACCATCAGGCTGGCGTTGCCGCCGGCGGCCGTGGTGTTGACGCTCAGGCTGCGCTCGTGCGTGAGCCATTCCAGCCTGAGCGCCGCGTCGTCGCGATCCAGCCGGTGCAGCGGCACCACCGCGCCTTTTCGCGCCGCCAGCTCGCGGGCGAGGGCAGGCAGGCAGGCGCCGCTGGCGAGCGCCGCCGCCGGTGCTAGCGGCGCGGGCTCCCAGCATACCGATCCGGGAAGCGCCGCGACCAGCCGCTCCAGCGTCGCTGCCTCGCCGGCCGGACGACGCAGCAGCGCCTGGTTGCCGGTGGCGAGGGTGGCGGCAAGCTGCAGCAGCAGGTCGTGCTCGTCCTCCGCCACGCACAGCACCGCGCCGCGTGGCCGAAGTTGGTAGCTGTTGCGCTCGCCCACCGGGCCCGGCAGCACGCGCTCGGGCCCGAGCGGGCCGCGCGCGACGAGAGCGGCGCAGCCGGAGACGGCCGGGTGCCCGTCGAGCAGGGCAAGCAGCCGTCGTGCCGCCTCGGGCGCCGCGTTTGTCCCGACGCCAGGCGACGGGGCGGCGTCGACGCCCGTGCGACGCAGCCGGTGCAGGATCAGCGGACCGCCGGCCTTGGGTCCGGTGCCGGACAGGCCCGTGCCGCCGAAAGGCTGGCTGCCCACCACGGCGCCGATCAGGTTGCGGTTGACGTAAACGTTGCCCGCCGTGCTGCGCTCGGCGGCGACGCGCACGGTCTCGTCGATGCGGGTGTGCACGCCGAAGGTGAGGCCGTAGCCGGTGGCGTTGATCGCGTCGATCAGCGCCACCATGCCGCCCCCGGCGGCGCTTTCGCGATAACGCAGCACGTGCAGCACGGGACCGAATACTTCCGCACCGAGCTGGTCCACCGTGTCGATCTCGATCAGCGTGGGGGCGACGAACGAGCCGTGCTCGCACCCGGGCGGCAGCGGCGCGCGCGTGATGCGGCAGCCGAG
>CAXSHC010000398.1:0-2520 GCA_964236745.1 uncultured Acetobacteraceae bacterium | reverse complement strand
CGGCGTCGTCGGCGAAGCCCAGCAGGGTCGCGGTGAAAGCGGCGCGGGCGTCGTCGTCGAAGTCCGACGACGGGTCGAGCCGCAGCGGCGAGCCGGGCATGTTCTCGCCCGAGCCTTCGGCGCGGAGGTGGATCAGCCAGGAGCGGGCCGGATCGAGCGGCGGCCGGAGCGCCACGTCGAAGCCGAACCGTCCATTGCCGATGCCGGCGGCCTGGAGGTCTGGACGGTGCCGGTTGGCGACCACGCGTTCCAGCAGCCGGTCGTTGGCCGTCAGCAGCAGGCAGACCGGGGCGTCGGGGGACAGCCGCTGCGCACCCATCCCCTCATGCGGGTACGGTCCGCCTCGTCGATCGAGCCGATCAGCACGAGGCGGAACCGGAACGCGGGGCGTCAGGCTGCGTCGCGACGGCCTTGCAGGATCTCCAGGGTGGTGGCGTCGGCGGCACGGCGGACCTCGATCGGCAGGCCGTCCGGCTGCTCGGGCAGGACAAGGTGGAAGCCGTGGCAGCCGCTGCCGCAGCCGGCCCGTTGCAGGTCGTTGCGGAACAGGTTGGCGACCGTGCGACCGACGATCCTGCCGCCGGCCAGCACCTCCAGGCATACCGGAACGTCCGGCTGGTCGGGGTCCTGCGCCCAGCCGCGCACGGCAAGGCCGTTCCACCCGTCGATGCGGCCGCGCAGCGAACGGGTGGCGGCGGGCGTGGATGCGGCCAGGTCGTCGATGGCGCGCCTGATGCGGTCCAGCGTTTCGCCGTGCTCGATGCGGGGCGCGCAGTAGATCGCGGGCGACACGGGCGGCTCGCCGTAGAGTGCGCGGTATTCCGACAGGTTGTGGAACATGGCGCGGCTGTCGTCGTCGACAAAAGTTTCGGACGGGGCGTCCTCGGCCAGGATGACGTCGTGGCTGTCGAGCTCGATGTGGAAATACTCGATCTCGGTGCAGGCGGTGTCGCGCAGGACGCTCGTGCCGTTGATCAGGCACTCGGCCGGTACCAGGCAGCCATCGAGGAACATGGCGTGCTTGGGCGACACGCGCAGGTCGCGCCGCGGCTGGTAGGGCCCGAGCGAGCCGGCCTTGAACAGGATGGGCTGCACGGCGGCGCTGGCGGTGAGGAAGCGGCCGCTATAGGCGCGCCGGCCGATCCACCTGATGGCACGCGAAATGCCGCCAAAGGTCGCGACGCGGTCGCCGATGCGCAGCGCCTCGACCGGGGTGTTGCCGCCGTCGGTGCGGATCGCGGTGCCGCGGGCGTAGCAGGCGATGGAGATGTCGAGGCTGGGCGGCGAGTTGGACAGCGGCTGCGCGCCGGCCGACAGCAGGAAGCTGGCCGTGGTGTAGTCGCCAGCAAAGGCCAGGGTTTGGCTGGTCTGGCCTTCGTCGATGGTCAGGGTGCCGCCGCTGGCGTCGCCGGAATAGTTGTAGGCGGTGACGGTGCCCAGCGCGATGCCGTCCAGGACCACCGTGTCCTCGTCCGGCGCCGGAAACTGCGCGGTGATGGTGCCGGAGAAGCTGGCCGGGTCGTCGAGGATCAGGATGCCGGTGTCGTCGGCGAACAAAACGTTCTGCGCAGTCGGACCGCCGAGCTCCAGCGTCGCGCTCTGCACGACGCGCTGCAGCGGATGGTGGTCCAAGTAGGCGTAGGACACGATCCCGGGACCGACCTCAAGCGTGCCGATGCCGCTGATCGGGCCGTCCAGGACCAGGTCGCCGGTTCGCGGTGGGGTATACGGATTGTCGGTGGAGTTCTTGGACTCGATGAGGCCATTGTTCACGATCGTCCCTGTCACCGTGCCGATGCCGTCGACGGTGCCTCCGGGGTCGACCGTCACCACGGGTGCTGTGAAGCTGCCAGATGAAACCAGGGTCAGCTCGCCGTCGATGCGGAACGCGTTCGGCGTTGCGTAGTTGAAGCTGTCAACCACCAGGCGGCCGGGTTCGGCGATCGCCGTGAGCGTCGACTGCAGGGAAACATAGGTGCCGGTGGCGGCGTCGAAGCTGTTGATCTGGCCGGTCCCGCCACTGCCCAGATAACCGTCGATCTCGATGCTGGCGGCGTCGGTGGTGATCAGGCCACCGAGGTCGAGGTCGAGGATGCCGCTGCCGCCGGCGCTGTAGCTGCCGCCGCTCAGCGTGCCATTCACGAGGTCGGGGTCGACCATGGCATGGATCGTCACCGTCGTGGCGGCGGAGGACGCGGTATCGGAGGAAAAGGCCGAGATCCCGCCGGAGTTGCGGAAGGTCGCGGCGTTGATGACCAGGCCGCCGCCCGGGCCGTCGCCGCCGGTGATCTCTCCGGTGTTGTCCAGCGTGCCGGTGGCCACGATCTGGCCGTTGCCCTGTATGAAGATGTTGTCGTCGCTCAGCGAGCCGAAGCTCAGCGTGCCGCCGAAGAGCCCGATACTGCTGCCGGTCTCGAGGTCAAGGGCGCCGCTTATCGACAGGTTGCCCATCAGGGTCAGCTAGGTGTTTAGTCCCGGCGTGTGGTGATACAGATCATCAGGCGTTACGGGACGAGATAT
>CAXSHC010000397.1:0-2520 GCA_964236745.1 uncultured Acetobacteraceae bacterium | reverse complement strand
CCGGGATCACGCCGGAAAAGGTGGCGTACTCGACCGGGTGGTCCTCGACGTGCATCGCCAGGCGCTTGTGGTGCGGGTCGAGCGACGGCCCCTTCGGCACCGCCCAGCTCCACAGCGCGCCTTCATGCTCCAGACGGAAATCCCAGTGCAACCGGGACGCGTCGTGCTTCTGCACCACGAACACCGGCGCGGCGTCGGTGCCAGTGGCGGGTGCCTCGTGGGAAGGCGGGGGTTCGGGGGTACGGGCGAAGTCGCGCATGTCGCGGTAGGAGCGTCGCGCTGGGTGCGGGCCGGTGCCGGAACGAGCCATCCTCGCCGGAACGTTCGCCACCATCGCACGGTTGCGGCCTTGCGGCCGCGTGCAGGACCGGCAGAGTGTTGCCGCGCCGCCCGTGCCTTCCCGTTCCGAGGATCTCCCGTTTGGACCAGCCCGACACCGCCACAAACGTTCCGACCGCCACCCCCGTACCGCAGGACGGCTTCACCGTCGGGGCGACCGCGACCCTGGCCGAACGGCGGCTGCACACGCTCAAGTTCGGCGACCTGTTCGGAGTGTTCGACCAGAACGGCAACATCCTGTCCGGTCCCGGCATCGCCGACGGGCTGTACTATCTCGACACCCGGCACCTGTCGTCCATGACGCTGTCGATCTGCGAACAAAGCCCGATCCTGCTCAGCGCCACCCTGCGCGAGAACAACGCCACCCTGAGCTGCGACCTTGCCAACCCGGACCTGGATCTGGACGGCTACAAGCTCAGCCACGACCTGCTGCACCTGCGTCGCACGCTGTTCCTGCGCGACCAGACCGCCTATGAGCGGCTGCAGGTGCGCAACTATGACGTGGTGGCGCACACGGTGGTGATCGAGCTGGCGTTCCGGGCCGACTTCGCCGACCTGTTCGAGGCGCGCGGCACGCCGCGCACCCGTCGCGGCACGCTCCGGCCGCCGGAAGTCCATGGCGACACCGTGCTGCTGGCCTATGACGGGCTCGACAACCGGCTGCGCACCACCCGGCTGCGCTTCAGCGGACCGCCTGACCGAGAACCGCGCCCGCTTTACCCTCACGCTGCAGCCGGGCCAGCGCAAGCTGATCCACGTCGAGACGGCGTGCGATCCGGCCGATGCGCCCGAACGGGACGTGGCGGCCGCGTTCCTGTTTTCCCTGGTGGAGGCGCGGCGGTCGCTGCGCGTGTCGTCTGCGCGCGCCGCCGCCATCGCCTCGTCCAACGAGATCTTCAACGAGGCGATCCGTCGCTGCATCTGCGACATCTACATGCTGCTCACCGACAAGCCGGACGGACCCTACCCGTATGCCGGCGTGCCCTGGTACAGCACCGCCTTCGGCCGCGACGCCCTGATCACGGCGATGCAGACCCTGTGGCTGGACCCGTCCATCGCGCACGGCGTGCTGGGCTACCTGGCGCGGCATCAGGCCGAAACGGTGGACCCGGTGGCGGACGCCGAGCCCGGCAAGATCCTGCACGAGGTGCGCCACGGCGAGATGGCCGAGCTGGGCGAGGTGCCGTTCCGGCACTACTACGGCAGCGTCGACTCCACGCCGTTGTTCGTGATGCTGGCGGGCGACTACCTCGAGCGCACCGGCGACGTGTCCACCATCGCCCGGATCTGGCCCAACATCGAGCGCGCGATCAACTGGATCGCCGAGTACGGCGACCGCGACAACGACGGCTTCGTCGAGTACGGGCGCCGCAACGAGAACGGGCTGGTCAACCAGGGCTGGAAGGACAGCTTCGACTCGATCTTCCACGCCGACGGCACGATCGCCGAGGGGCCGATCGCGCTGTGCGAGGTGCAGGGCTACGTGTTCGCGGCCAAGCGCGCGGCGGCGTGCATGGCGCGGCGCATCGGCCACACGGCCTTCGCCGAGCGCATGACCGCGGAAGCGGACGCGCTGCGCGTGGCGTTCGACGCGGCGTTCTGGGTCGAGGAGCTCGGCACCTACGCGCTGGCGCTCGACGGCGCCAAGCGTCCGTGCAAGGTGCGCTCGTCCAACGCCGGCCACCTGCTGATGACCGGCTTGGCGCTGCCCGAGCGCGCGGCGCGGATCGTGCCCGGGCTGATGGGGCGCACCTTCTTTTCCGGCTGGGGCATACGCACCATCCCGATGGGGGAGGCGCGCTACAACCCGATGGCCTACCACAACGGCTCGGTGTGGCCGCACGACAACGCCCTGATCGCCATCGGCCTCGCCCGCTACGGCTACAAGGACGAGGCGGCCCGGCTGTTCGGCGCGCTGTTCGACACCTCCCTGTATGCCGACCTGCGCCGCCTGCCGGAGCTGTTCTGCGGCTTCGCGCGGCAGCGTGGGGAGGGGCCGGTGCGCTATCCGGTGGCGTGCAGCCCGCAGGCCTGGGCGGCGGCGACCCTGCCGTCGCTGCTGCAGTCGACGCTGGGCATACGCTTCGACCCGTTCACCGTCACCGTGCACTTCGACCAGCCGCGCCTGCCGCCGTTCCTGGACCAGATGACGCTCTACAACCTGGCGGTGGGCAGCAGCCG
>CAXSHC010000396.1:0-2523 GCA_964236745.1 uncultured Acetobacteraceae bacterium | reverse complement strand
TTCACCAGGGACGAGCCCGCCGTCTTTTCCAGGTGCAGGAACCGGACCGGTGGGCCGCGCCACAGCGTCATCGGGTCCCCCATCATCTGCGCAGCACCAAGCCTGGCCGAGGTTCCGCTTCGCTGCGCGCTCAGCAGCATGGCCCGGTTGAGCAGCGTCCGAGCCGCCGGCACGTAGGCGGCGGCACGAAGCAGCGGCGGTAGGCCGTGCGCGTTGGCGTCGAACCCGTCGCAGAACGCCCTCAGCTCGTCCGGATCGGGCCAGCGCCCCAGCATCAGCCGCAGTGCCAGCTTGCCGAACAGCCCGGCCAGGCCCAGACGCATCGTCCGCCAGGCGAGGCGCTGCGTCCACTTGCCAAGCAGCCCGGGCGCGCGGCCCCGGGCATGGCTCGCCGGCGGCACCGACAACAGCAGCCCGCCGGCGAAGCCGAGCAGCAGGAAGCCCATCTCGTCGAGGTGGCCGATCCAGGGCAGCCGGTCGGGGATCAGGTCGACCGGCAGGAACAGGTAGCTGACCCCTGCCGCCAGCACCGCCTTGGGCGCCAGGCCCGACCGCGGGCTGAACAGGCGACAAACGTTTCCGGGCGACGCCGCGGCCGCCAGAAGCGACTCCCTGGCACGAACCGGAAGTCCCGTGGCGGTCCTGGCAGAACGCGTGCTGGTCGTCATGGTCATCCTGCTCGTATCCCGGCCGTCCGTGCCCCGGCCGCCCACGTTCCGGCCCAGCGCATGACAGCTCGATGGCGGAATGTCGTGCCGACTGGTGTAACCCATCGTGTCGATTGTTGCATGGCGGTTGCAGCGGTGCGTCAACCGTGCCGCTCGCCGTCCCGCTGGCACCGCTGCCCGACCGGGAAACGCCGCGACGCAAGTCCTTGAGAAGCGGCCGCGCCTGCCGACATTGTCCGCCATGAGGCGCTATGGCAGCCTGACCAGATGGATCGGTCAGCGCAGGCGCGATCGTCAACCGCGCCGGGGGCAGGATGGCCGAGGACGAGCAGTCGCACGATGACGATCAGCAGGACGATCGGGCCGGGCGGCAGCAGGATGGCGACAAGCCGGCCAGGGAACAGGACGACGCGCCGGACAACAAGGACCCGGACAAGAAGGGCGGCGAGGCGAAGAACAAGGACGACAAGGAGGGGGAGCAGCGGAACAAGGCCAAGCCGTTCGTCAAGATCGGCCTGCTCGTCTTCGTGCTGGTCCTGTTGGCCGGCGGATCGTCCTACTGGTGGCTGACGCGCGACGAGGTGTCGACCGACGACGCCTACACCTCCGGTCGCACCATCACCGTGTCGTCCCACGTGTCGGGCTATGTCACCGAGCTCGACGTCAACGACAACGAATACGTGCACGAGGGCCAGGTGCTGCTCCGCATCGACCCGCGCGACTACCAAGCGAGCCGCGACCGCGCCCAGGCCAGCGTCGACCAGGCGGAAGGGCAGCTGGCATCCGCCAGATTCTCCGTGGAAGTGTCCAAGCAGAACTTTCCCGGCCAGCTGAAGCAGGCGCAGGGACAGCTGCTGCTGGCGCAGGCGCAGGAGTTCCGGGCCGAAACCGACTACAAGCGTCAGCACACGGTCGCGCGCGCCGCCACCACGCAGCAGCAGGTCGACTACTCCACCGCGGCACTGGAACAGGCCAAGGCGCAGGTGCTGCAGGCGGAAGGCCAGCTGCAGCAGGCGAGCCCGGTCAAGCCGCAGATCGGCACGCAGCAAACGCGCGTGACGCAGCAGGGGGGCACGCTTGAACAAGCGAAGGCAAACCTGGAACAGGCCAACCTCAACCTCGGCTGGACGGTGATACGCGCCGCGCATGACGGCTGGATCGCGCAGCGCAACGTCGAGCGCGGCTCCTACCTGCAGACCGGCCAGTCGGTGTTCTCGATCGTCGAGCCGGAGATCTGGATCTCCGCCAACTTCAAGGAAACGGAGATCACCCGCCTGCGCCCTGGCCAGCCGGTCCGGATCAACGTCGACGCCTATCCTTCTATGAAGCTGCGCGGCCACGTCGACAGCATCCAGCGTGGCTCGGGTGCGGCGTTCTCGACCTTTCCGCCCGAGAACGCGACCGGCAACTTCGTCAAGATCGTGCAGCGCGTGCCGGTCAAGGTGGTGATCGACGAGGGGCTCGACCCGCTGCTGCCATTGCCGCTGGGCGCCTCGGTGGAGCCGACGGTGGACGTCCGGTGAGCGGATCCAAAGCCGCAGGTGCCGACCACGGCGACTGGAAGCCCAAGGGCAACATCTGGCTGATCGCGGTGGTGGTGACGCTGGCCGCGTTCATGGAGGTGCTGGACACCACCATCGTCAACGTGTCGCTGCCGCACATCGCGGGCAACCTGTCTACTTCCTATGACGACGCGAGCTGGGCGCTGACGTCGTATCTCGCCGCCAACGGCATTGTGCTGACCATCTCCGGCTGGCTCGGCCGTGTGCTCGGGCGCAAGCGCTACTTCCTGATCTGCATCGGCATGTTCACGGTGTGCTCGTTCCTGTGCGGCATCTCGGAGAACCTGCCCGAG
>CAXSHC010000395.1:0-2528 GCA_964236745.1 uncultured Acetobacteraceae bacterium | reverse complement strand
GCTCGGCATCCGCGCGCGCGATCCGGAGCGGATCGCGCGCGCGGTGCAGGAAGCGTGCGGATGCGCCACGGTGGTGACGCTGGGCGGCGACGGCGCGGTGCTGTGGGACAAGGGCGTGCGCTGCCATGCCCCGGCGCTGGCGGTTCCGGTGGTGGACACCACCGCCGCCGGCGACAGCTTCACCGGCTACATGGCGGCCGCCCTGGAGCGTGGGCTCGGGCTGGAAGCCGGGCTGCGTCACGGCGTGGCGGCGGGGTCGCTGTGCTGCGCCCGTCGCGGCGCGCAGACCGGCATCCCGACCGCGGCGGAAGTGCTGGCGGCGATCCGGGACACGGCGCCATGAGCGATACCGACCTGATCACGGAGGTCGCGGGGCTGTACTACATCAACCGGCTGACCCAGGACGACCTTGCCAAGCAGTTCGGCACCTCGCGCTCGACCATCTCGCGGCTGCTGAAGCAGGCGCACGATTCCGGGATCGTCGAGATACAGGTCCGGGCGCGGCCGGACCGCGCGCGCAGGATCGAGCAGGAGCTGCAGGCGCGCTTCGGTTTGTCCCGCCTGCTCTGCGCGATCGACCTGTTCGACCCGGTCAACCGTCGGCTGAACGTGTCCTCGCTGGTCGCGGGCTACCTCGACAAGGTGCTGGTCGACGGCACCACCGTGGCCGTCGGCATGGGACGCAACGTTTCCGCCATCACCGAAGCGTCCGGGATGCCGCTGCCGCGCGACATCTTGTTCGTGTCGGCGATCGGCGGCTCGGTGCAGAGCGGCGAGATGGTGAACGCCGACCACATCGCGCGCCGCCTCGCGGCACGCTTCCGCGGACGCAGCGAGACCCTGTACGCACCCGCCATCGTCGAGGACGAGACGCTGCGCCTGGCGCTGCTGCGCAACGACAACGTTCGGCGCACGCTGGACCGCGCGCGCGGCGCCTCGATCGCGCTGCTCGGCGTCGGCGACATGACCGAGGACAGCAACATGATACGCATGGGCTGGCTGTCGCCGCGCGAGGTGGCGCGGGCGCAGGCCACCGGCACGGTCGGCGACATCCTGGGCAACGACTTCATCGACATACAAGGCCGCCCGTCGCGCACCATCGTCGCCGGACGGGTGGTGGGGCTGACGCTGAAAGACCTGGGAGCGATCGAGGACGTGGTGGTGGTGGCGAGCGAGAACACCAAGGTGGGCATCCTGCTCGGCGTGCTGCGCACCGGGGTGGTGGACACGCTGGCGACCACGCTGTCGAACGCGCAAGGCGTGCTCGACCTGGACGACGCGACGCGGGGCGACCGCTAGGCCGCTCCGGCAACAGGACCGGGGGCATTCTGTCCCGCCCCCCACATGGAGGATGCGATCGTGAACACCGCCTTCGACGAGGCCTTCGACTTCACCGGCCAGGTGGTTCTCGTGACCGGAGGTGCGGCCGGCATCGGTCAGGCGGTCGCCGACGTGTTCGCCGGGCGCGGTGCCCGCCTGGCGCTGCTGGACCGCGACGCGTCGGTGGAGGCGACCGCCGCGTCGCTTCCGGGAACCGGCCACCTCGCGCTGGTCGTGGACGTCACCGACACGCAAGCGCTGGAACAAGCGGTCGCGACCGTGCTGGAGCGGCTCGGGCGCATCGACGTGCTGGTGAACAACGCCGGCATCGTACGGCTGGCCCCGGCTGACAGCCTTTCGGCGCTGGACTGGGACCTGACCATGGCGGTGAACCTGCGCGCGCCGTTCGTGCTGTCGCAGATCGTCGGCCGACACATGCTGGAGCGGGGCGGCGGGCGGATCGTCAACCTGGCGAGCCAGGCGGGCCTGGTCGCGATCGACGGGCACCTGGCGTATTGCGCGTCCAAGGCCGCGATCATCAGCCTGACCAAGGTGCTGGCGCTGGAATGGGGGCCGCGCGGCATCACGGTGAACGCGATCAGCCCGACGGTGGTGGAAACCGAGCTCGGCAAGAAGGCCTGGGCGGGTGAGGTCGGCGAGGCGATGAAGCAGCTGATCCCGCGCCGCCGCTTCGCGCAGCCGGCGGAAATCGCCATGGCGGCACTCTACCTTTCCAGCGGCGCCGCCGGCATGGTGAACGGCGAGAACCTCGTGGTGGATGGCGGCTACACGATCCAGTAGCGACATTCCCACCCGGTCAGGACGTGGTGCGCCCGCACAACGCGGTCGCGATTGCGGTCCATTCGAGCTGCACGGCGCTGTGCGCCATCGGCTGGCCGGCGCGCCGGTACCAGTAGCCGGCGTTGGACAGGTCGCCTTCGACGCGGTGCAGGTAGGCATGCACCCAGTCGCAGTCCGGTTCGCCTTCCCGCTGCTGCACGACGTCGTGCGCGCGCTCCCATTGGCTTGCCCCCGCCCACCACAAGGCCAGCAGGGCGGGCGGCAGGCTCGCCGGCGGGGTCGGTTCCGACAGGCTGCCCCGGAACGTTTCAAGCGATGCCATGTCGTCTTCCCTCGTCCAGGATCAGGATGCGGCCCTGGACATGCCACCGTCGGATGAAGCGGCTCCGGCGCCCGCCAAGTTCCAC